>JALTEL010000388.1 GCA_027073945.1 Caldifarciminota bacterium
TTCGGTAATACGTTGGTTTTTCAACACCCGTGGAAATTTATTGGCACTTCCCTCTTTTCCTTTTATTTTCATGTATTCCAAAAATACGGCCGTGGGCAAGACCTTCACAAAAACATCTTTTATCGCTTCCAATCTTTCCACACGATAATCATCGTTTAAATCTTTTAAATAACGATCAATTTTTTTTGCTGCCAACTGAGGATTTAGAGGGTTATCGGTTCCTATATACCAGCAATGGGCAAACATGCCTTTGTAGCGGAAAGCCATTACGGTAAATTCTTTCACCTCTATATTTAAATCCGTTTGCAACAACTCAATGGCACGGTTCATATTTTCTTGCGAGAGGTGTTCTCCTGAAATACTCAAAAAGTGTTTTGTTCGTCCTGTAATTTGTATCTCTCCAAATTTTTTATCCAATACTTTTACGGTATCGCCAATTAAATAGCGCCATGCACCGGCATTGGTTGATAATAGCAGCGCATAATCTCTATTCATTTCTACCTCGTCAATGGTAAAGGTTTCCGGATTTTCAATAATATTACCGTCATCATCGAAATTTTTTTCATTAAACGGAACAAATTCAAAGAAAATTCCGTTGTCCATTACCAAATCCATCCCTTTTGTATTCAGTCTATTTTGAAAGGCCACATATCCTTCCGAGGCAAGGTACGACTCGTTGTACATCATGGGCTTGGAAAATAATTTTTCAAAACTTTTTAAATAAGGCGTAAACGAAACGCCACTGTGAACATAAACTTTCAGATTGGGCCAGATGTCATGAATTGTATTGACATGGTATTCTTCAATGATCCGTTCTATTAAAATTTGCACCCAAGCAGGCACGCCCACAATCACGCCAATATCCCAATCGGCTGCTTTTCGTACCATCTCGTTTAATTTGGTATCCCAATCGGTGGCTTTGGAAATACGTTTTCCCGGTTTATAAAAGTGCTGAAACCAAAAAGGTATATTTCCGGCGGTAATGCCCGACAAATCGCCTTCGTAATAGGTGCCGTTGTATTGAAGGTGTGTACTTCCGCCAATCATTAGCATCCCTTTTTCATAGAAATCCAAGGGAAAACCATAGCGAACCATGGAGACCAACTGTCGGACACTGGCTCTTTTAATCCCCTTCAACATATCGGCCGTTACCGGAATATATTTACTGGAAGCATCTGAAGTGCCAGAGCTTAAGGCAAAATATTTAACTTTTCCGGGCCAGGCAACATACGGTTCTCCATTAAGCGACCGGTACCACCAGCGTTTATACATCAGATTATAATCATGTACAGGAACCTTCTCTTTAAAAGTACGGACAATATCTTCCGACATCAATATCTTACCAAATTTGTAATGCTCTCCAAAGGCTGTGAATTGTGCTTTTCGTAATAACTTGATAAGCTGCTTTTCTTGTGCCTTCTCAGGGTTGATCCGTCTATTGCGCACCTGCTCAGGCATATGACGCAAAGCGTAAGCACTTTTTATCAAGCTTCCTAATAATGGCATAATTTATTCATTCTGATTGGCGGCAAAGATAGTAAAAAAGAAAAGCTTATCTTTTCCAAAAGACAGGAGAGAATATAACCAATACGGTCAGGAGTTCCAAGCGACCAATTAACATTAAGAATGAAAGCATCCATTTGCCTGCGGTAGGGATGAAAGCATAATTTTCAACAGGACCTATACTCCCGATACCCGGACCAATATTTCCCAAACTGGCAATGGAAGCGCCTACCGAAGTTTTGAAATCAAGTCCCAGTAAAGCCATCACAAAAGTTCCCAAAGCAAAAAACAGAAAATAAATCAGAAAAAAGGCCATCACATTAAAAACGATTTGCTGACTCACATTTCTTTTTCCATATTTAACAGGAATAATCGCACTGGGATGAATAGAGCGTTTTAGTTCAGCCCATGTGTTTTTCATCAAAAGTATGTGACGGAAAATTTTTACACCACCACCTGTAGATCCGGACATGGCTCCAAAGAACATAAGTGCAAAAATCAACATCCAAAGATACGATGGCCATAAAAGATAATTGGTATTTACAAAACCCGTAGTTGTTAAAATAGAAACAACGGAAAATAGTGC
>JALTEL010000389.1 GCA_027073945.1 Caldifarciminota bacterium
CCTTGATACCTCTTTTATTAAATGCTGTTATAACAAGAGATGATGTAATATCCAAAGCAGAGACTTATCTAAATTTAAACTGGTCACCTTCTATAGATACATGCGTAATAAAGGATTGGCAAGGTAATAAGATTGATGGAACATTTAAAAGTTATTATAAAAAGGGGCATAAATATACATGGGAAGCCTATGTATGGGGTGGAGTAAATACAACTTCTGACTTTATAAGCAGAATAAATAGTGGATATTGTGCAGGTGGATATAATACATCTGATTATGGATATTATCATCCTGGACATCAAGAGGAAATGAGTGCAGCATCTCATTTTCTTGCAGGTTTAGATTGTGCAGCGTTTGTAAATTCCTGTCTTTCACAGCCCATTGGGCAGGGAATTGATTCACTAAAAAATAGATGTATTCCAATAAACAGAAGCGATGTAAAAAAGGGAGATATATGGGTAATAACACATCATATAAGATTAGCTGATAAAAATGGGTATGTATATGAATCACACTCTGAGAAAGACTATCGCCCAGGAGTTCAACATAGAAAAGTTTCTAATGCCAATTACACTCCCTATTCCATCTTTCCCCAGTTTTCCAGTCCTCAACCCAAGGATGGAGCAAAGAATGTTCCTTTGAGTACAGATATATCAGTGGATATTTCTGTGAATGCTAATTATGGAAGTATTAGTCAAAGTGATGTATGTGTTTCATTAGATGATGAAAGTGTAGATGATTTTACAGTTGAGAACCTTGGAGGTGGGAAATATAGGGATAAGTGGGAAGGGAATACGCTTACCGCTAACCGCTCACAGCTTACAGCGATATTAGGGTATAGTGGATGGGGTATAGGGTATGGTTTAATAAGTGGGAAGTGAGAAGTGGGAACTGAGAAGTGGAAAAGGATGAAAAAACAGAAAAAAGGATAAAAAATACTTGAAAATGAGAAAAAAAAGTTTAAAGATAAGAAAAATAACAAGGAGGTGTTTATGTTTAAGAGATTAACTTTGACAGCGTTGGTTTTGGGTGTTTCATTGGTTTTATTTTCACAGGTAAGTGCTGATACTCTTCCAGAGAAGTATGTAAAGAAGGTGATTATTGATGCGAAATGGGGAAATGGACCGGGAGAGTTTGGAATGGATACACTAAGTGATCCACCTGCAGGTCCAAGTGGTTTTATATTAGATAGAGATGAAAATATCTTTATATACGACTATGGAAACGGTAGGATATACAAATTTAATTCTAAGGGTGAACTTGAAAAAGAACTTGATATCAAGAAAGATAATATATATTCCTTTACTGTAAAAAACGATACTATATATGGGTTAGTTTTTACTGGATTAAATCCCATAGAAAAGATAAAGATGATTGATATAAAGACAGAAAAAGTTATAAAGACCTTAGAGTTCTCCTTGCCAGAATCAGATAACCCTTTGAATATAGAAAATGAAGATGGCGATATCATTCTTTCAAGGGGAAAAGAAAAATATAAAATTGCACGAACGAATTCTTCAAATAAAATTATGCATTCTCCAATAAAAAATATAAAGGAAGTTTTACCAAAGCCAATATTCAGAAGAGTGACACAGACCAAAGGTGAATTTATAGTTGGGGGGCATAAATTCTTAATTTCAAAAGACTTAGGCAATAATCTTTTTGATGCAAAACTGATTGGTAAAGATAAGAAAGGAAATTTTTATATTGAGGTATTCTCAGAGAGTCAGAAAAAATCTCCATCTTCAGCATTTCGTGAAATTCGTGAAATCTTCAAATTTTCTCCACAAGAAAAATTATTGATGCATATAGAGTTACCCTTGAAAAATATCGTAAGTGGAGGAATTCAGATTGGACCCTATGGAGATATTTACTATCTTTATGCTACGGGGAAGATAATAGAGAAGGATTGGAAAATCCACTTTATTCCTGGAAAGGTTCAAGTAATTAAATGGGAATTACAGAGATAGGGGGTGATAGAATGAAAAAGATAATGTATATCATTTTTATTACATCTTTTCTTTCATTATCAGTTAATGGGGCATTGATAACAAGAGATGGTGTTATATCTCCTATATCTACTGC
>JALTEL010000390.1 GCA_027073945.1 Caldifarciminota bacterium
ATTAAAAATAAAAATCCTGGAAGCAATGGCTATGGGCAAGCCCGTTGTATCCACTAATTTCGGTGCAGAAGGACTGGATATCGCAGACGGGCAGCACTTTCTTGCAGCGGATACAGCGCAGGGTTTCATACAGAAAATAGGATTTCTATTTGAAAATCCGGGGATAAGGGCAAAACTCTCTAAAAACGCAAAAGAATTTGTGTTGGAGAATTTTTCCATGGAATCCGTTTCCGAAAAATTAAAAAACTCACTACTCCCTTAACGAGTAATCCGTGCAATATAAAAAACACATTTCTGAGCTTTAAAGATTAACGCACAAAAACAAATAACACCTGTTACAAAATTGCAGAATATTTTACTGCTGAGGTTAAATGTCCAAATTATTTCTACATAAAATGCTGATGGCTTTTATGGACATGTAAAATGCTTTAAAATTAGCATCATACAAAAAGGAGGAAATATGCGCAAATTGATTGCAATATTGATAGCAGTGCCTCTTTTCGCTGCAGGATTCCAGCTGTCAGGCATAGGGGCAAGCGGCATTCAGCAAGCCGGGGCAAATATAACCGGGATTAGTGATTGGACATCCATATACTATAACCCTGCAAGCTGTATGAACATCAAAGGGAACATGTTAGGTGTTTCTCCCAACACTGTTGTACTTCAGGGGATGTATGTGATGAATACGGGACTTATAGGCTACGATGGTGGGTATGCTACTACAGACACTGTTGTATCCAATGTGAAGACATTTATAATTCCTTCCATAGGGACAATAAGAGCTTTAAACGATAATACAAATATTGGTTTTGCAGCTTTCTCTCCCTTTGGTCTCGGTTCAGCATGGAAACTTTACAAGGTACCTGAAGGTTATTATAACACATCGGATTCTACCTTTGTAAAACCCGAGTTTCCTGAAGAAAACTGGAAAAGCAATTTAAAGGTTTTCTGTCTGTACGCATCGGTTTCACACAGCTTTAATGACAAATTTAAAGTAGGGATTGCAGGTGGCCCCGTCATAGGTTCGCTTGACCTTGAGAAAGTATCTCTATTTGATCTTGCATCCTCTGACAGTTCTGCACTTTCTCTCCCCATACAAATAAGATTGGCACCGATTGACATGAAATTAAACACAAATGGCGTAAGCTTTGGTGTTAATGCAGGTATGCTTTACAGCCCTGTAAAGAATTTGAATATGGGCATTGCATTCAGATATTATAACAAAATACCTCTCGATGGAGATGTAAACGGAGATCTATATCTACCCAAAAATGATTATATTGCACAGCAGGTGGACTCTACAAAAAAAGACATGTTTGAAGGTGGTGTTTCACAAGGTAGCGGAAAGGTAAGCACCAATTTTGTCCTTCCCTATGAAGGGACAATGGGATTCTCTTACAATTTCAGCAAATTCACACTCAATGTGGCAGGCACATATACAAAATGGGATAAGTTTCAGGATATTGCAGCTACATTTAAAGATTTCAGTATAATGGGACAGGCAATCCCGGCAGATACCATAAAAGAGGAGTTTCATGCAACATATAAAATATCCTTTGGAGGTTCATACAGATTAAATAATCAACTGACATTACTCTCTGGAATTTACTATGATAAGAATGCAGCCCCTGACAGCACATTCAACCCACTTATACCTGATGTCGGTGACAAAATAAGCCTGAATGGTGGTGTTGATTACAAAATAAACAGTAGCATATCCATAGGTATAGGAGGGGAATACCTTCTTGTAAAAGACAGAGACGTAGCGAGAGCAGACAACTATTCAATTTATTCTTCCTATATGCCAGGACATTACGCACTTGACGCATTTTCCGTAAATTCCGTAATCAATGTAATATTTTAGGAGGTAAAAAATGAAAAAATTATCAATTTTATTATCCGTTGCATTTTTAATTGCCGGTTGCATGAAGCAACCCACGGGTACACCAGTAGAAAACGGAACACTCACAGAAGTCTCCATCCCTGCATCAGACCCATCCATAACAGAAACCAATGCATATATTTACATGCCACCCGCATATTCCAGTTCAAAAACATATCCGGTACTTTATCTGCTGCATGGCTTTGGCAGCAATTATCAGTACTGGCAGGGGGTTTGCGATATTAAATACATACTTGATTATATGATTGCAAAAGACGAAATAAAACCCATGATAGTGGTAATGCCCAACGGCAATAATATGCTGGGAGGCTCTTTCTACACAAATTCGGTTGATAGTGCAACACCTGCTTTCGGACAGTATGAAACGTATATTATGCACGACGTTATTTCGTATGTGGATAGTGCATATAATACCGAAAAGGCCAGCGGCAGGGCTATAGCAGGTATATCCATGGGTGGATACGGCGCAGTAAAGCTTGCTGCTCTATATCCTGATTCTTTTAAGGTTGCAGCAGGTTTCTCTGGCGTTTATTATTTCAATTTGTTCCTGCAAAAGGATGCCGAGGGCAAAACAATGGTGGACAGAGTGATTGAGGAAAACGGAGGATATATAAATCCTCTCAATGCCGACATAGAGCACCCTCTCACAGCAATGATGCTATCTATGGCCGGAGCATTCTCACCGAGAGTAAGGGATAGTTCATATTTTAATCCCCTTGATAACAAATTCCTGCTCTCCTCATATCCTTATCCGCCTTATGCAATCGGAGTGGAACTCCCATTTACCGTAATTTTTGATCCTTCAGACAGTACATATTCGTACCAGCTAAAAGACACGGTCTGGCAAAATGAGTGGATGAAAAATGATGTGCAAACAATAGTAACAAATAATGCCTCAGCAATTAAGGGCGCTGGGACTTATTTTTATCTTGATGCAGGAGCTGATGACGATTTTGGATTAAACTACCACATGCAGTCTCTTGATGCAGTCATGAATGCCGCAAGTATTCCTCATCAGGCTGAAGAATTTAATTCTGTCCCGGGTTATCCAGAATCTATCTTTCCAGCAGGACATACCACGCACCTGTATTTAAGAGTATCCAACGGCCTCACCGTAATTTCTCAACATATTGAATAAGATAGCATGGTGCATAACCGGGGGAGAACACTTTTTAAAGGAGAGTACTGAGCTTATTGAGGCGATTGGTCCATCGCACATTGATATATTTCTGAGCAAATCAGGCGTAGAGCTGCTTGTTTTTTATAATCTGATGGATAAGCTCGGCAAATTCTCTATAAAAGAAGAGCAAAACGCTCCTGGATTTGAAATCTTCGGCCTGTTCAACGGAATATACGATAAGCTTGTTATCGCGCCCTGCACCTCCAACACAGTTGCAAAAATGTCCCTCGGTATTGCTGACACATTATGCACAAATATGTTTTCACAGGCTACGAAAATCGGCATACAGGTTATAATACTGCCGACAGATATCAAAAAAATATCTCAATTTAAGGGCAAAAGTGGCAGGTTATATACAGTTAAACGTAGAAAAATTGACAAGATGAATATAGACAGACTTTCCCTTTTTGGAAATGTTTCTGTAGTACATTCCGTAAAAGATCTCAAATCCGAAATAGCATTATGAAGGTACCTGAGGTAGTTATAGTAGGACGTGTAAACACAGGGAAATCAACATTATTTAACAGAATAATAAAGAAACCTCTTGCTATCGTGGACAATACTCCGGGATTAACCAGAGACAATATCAGAAAATTGGTGGAATGGGAAGGCGTCCCATTTTATATCGTTGATACCGGGGGCCTTTTCCCTGAAAAAGAGGATGAAATCTGGGAAAAAACAAAAGTTCATATAGAGGAGGAAGTAAAACGTGCTTCTCTTGTTATATTTTTAGTCGATGTGAAAGCGGGACTGCTTCCCGGGGATGAAGAAATAGCACAATGGCTGAGAAAATTGGGGAAAAAGGTTGTTCTTGCCGGTAATAAATCAGATGTTAAGATAAAGAGAGCAGAGGAATTTCTCAAAATGGGTTTCGGAGAACCAATAGCTATTTCCGCTGCTCATGGCAACGGCCTTACAGACCTGATGGACCGGGTAATTGAAAATATAGAAATAGTAAAACCTCATACAGGAAAAAGGCATAAAATTCGTGTTGCCATTGTTGGAAAGCCAAACGTTGGCAAATCTTCCCTCCTCAATCAATTGACAGGAGGGACATATTCCATTGTTTCCAGTGTGCCAGGAACAACAAGAGATTCCATTGATGTTGAAACAAGCAAATTCATTTTTGTGGATACCGCTGGTATAAAGAAAAAATACAGAAATGACATTGAATACTATGCGTCTCTGAGAAGTGCTCATTCAATCTCTTATGCAGAAGTCATAATTATAGTTCTTGATGCCGCAGTTCCAATTAATTTCATTGACAAAAAGATCGTAAGATTGGCACAGGAGAGCGGCAAGGGCATGATTATCGCAGTGAATAAAATAGACCTGCTTAAACCTTCAAACAGAGAGTATATACTCAACTATATTAATAGAGAACTGCCTTTCACATACTACATTCCAAAGATACTGCTATCTGCAAAAACAGGTGAGCGAGTATTTATTTTAGAGGATATTCTTCGGCGCGTAAAATATGAAACCACCAGAAGGTTAAGCGATAGAAAGGCAGAAAATTTTATAACAGAGCTGCTGGCGGAATATTCACCGGGCGTGAAAATATACAGATTTTTCCAATCGAGAGCGGAGCCTCCAACTTTTGTAGTAATATCCAAAGGCAAACCCAGGAATAATTTCTTGAAATTCCTGGAAAAGAGGATAAGAGACAAGTTCGGATTTGAGGGAGCCTCAATCAAATTCAGTATAAAACTGCGTGTATAATACTTATTCAGTTACAGACTGATTGCCGAGTAATGCCCGTGCAAAGGCAATAGCTTTTTGAGCAATATTACCCCCCACCATGTTCATTATGGCATTAGCCTGCTCAAGATATGCTCTGAGTTTTAAAATTATATCAGATTTACCCGGCCAATTTTCACGAATAACATCTTCCCCTGTCTCTGTTATCATTGCATTGATTATATATAGAGTTATAAGAATATCATCGGCATAACCTATGACACTGAAAATAGCTTCAGGAAGAATATCAAAAGGCAAAATCCAGTAAGCCACGACGGCCCCTAATATTATCTTATGCTTGACTGATACACGAGAATCTTTTATAAGTCTTGTAAGTAAGACAAAAAGATCAGGAGCAAGCAAAATGATTTCTGCCGAGTCTTCCCCGAATTTTGCGGTAAATTTGGAAAGCTTTTTCCTGACAGTTATTCTGAGTTTATCGTAAAAACCAAAATTTTCCATTTTTTCCATCATACCTCTGTCATCCATATTCTAATTATATATTAAAAGAGCAGTATAATCAAGAATATGATGCATATTTACCTCTTTAAACAACAATCTTTCCTTAATAAATTGAATATTCATTTCCCCAATACCAATTCATTCAATATCCCTGAGCAATTTCTGCACTTTCAAGACCCATAGCTTTGCCCTTATTTTTTGAAATATTGTCATAGCTTTCCTTAGATACTTTTTTGCATGCATAGCATTTAGAAATGAATCTTGAATTAGCACTTCGGCGTAGTAGTAATAAGCACGACCAAGCTCATACTTTGCATTTAACTTTTGAAAAAGTCTCGCAGAGTTTTTCAAATCACAAGCAGCAGATTCCCAATTATGCTCAGCGGCATAGAGACGTCCCCTGGCCATAAACTCTTCTGCCCTATCCTGGATTGTCTGGGTATTTTGCAAAAGTTTCAATGCTATATCAAAATATCTTTTAGCCTCAACATAATTCTTTGCACACAAAAAAAGCTCCACAAACGTCATATATACACGCTTTTTCAAAGATATATCACCTATTCTTTCTACAATTTTTCGAGCTTTATTTAAATAGGAGAGGGCTTTATCGTATTTTTGCATTAGTATGTAAGCTATAGCGATGTTCTTAAGATTCAAAATTTCACCGCTTTTATTGCCTATCCCTCTATATATTCCAATGGAATTCTTCAAATATTCAATAGCTTTACTAAAATTCCCAAGAATATTGTAAAGATATCCAATATTGTTAAAGGTATTCGCCTCTCCTATTTTGTAGCCAATTGAATTATATATATTTGATGCATTTTTATAGTGAAAAAGAGCAGACCTGAGACTCCCTTTAGTTTCTTCAATAGCTGCAATATTAAAAAGTGCACTTGCTTCTCCTTTTTCATCCCCTATTTCCATTCTTATATGTAAAGCCGCATTGTAGTATTTTAATGCCGTTGAATGCTCTCCCAATACACTATAAATATATCCTATATCATTAAAGCATAATGCTTTCCCTTCTTTATCACTTATACTATCAAAAATATGCAATGCTTTTTTGTTATAGTCAAGTGCTTTTTTATAATCTGTTTGTACAATTTTTACATAACTTATGGCATAAAGGCTATAAGCTATTCCTCTCATATCATTTATCTTTTCTTTAATTTTGAGTGAGCGTTTAAAAAATGCAATAGCATCTGTATAACTTCCCAGAACATCGTAAACTGAACCAATATTGTTGAGAAGAACGGATTCATGAGGTTTATTTCCGCTTTTGCGTGTAAGTTTTAACGAAGCATTGTAATACTTTAATGCAGACTTGTAATTTCCAAGCATTTTCTGTACATACCCCATGTTATTTAGGCACTGAGCCATACCTGAATAGTCTCGAACTTTTTTATATATATCAAAAGATAATTTTGCATACTGATCAGCATCCTTATAATGGCTCAGAGAGCCGTGTATATCGCTCAATTCCAATAAGGCATCTGCCTGCCACTTGAAATTTTTGTTCTGCATGGCAAAAAACTCGAGAAACTGCATGGATTTTAACGCCTCCTTATTCTTGCCAAGAAGTGTGTAAACTTCAACCCTGCCCATTAATGCCCGGACAAGCAATTCCTTCCGTTTAATTGCCGATACTCCCATCTCTGTGATTTTATTGCGTTTCTCAGCGCGCATTTTTTACTGCCTCAAAAAGAGTTTCCACACACATCCATTTTTATAACAACACAAATTTAATATACTAACTATACTAACATATAGTTTTCCTTCTGTTATAAATTTATTATAGAA
>JALTEL010000391.1 GCA_027073945.1 Caldifarciminota bacterium
GGTATAAATATATTCTCCCTTAGGATTCCCTCCATTGTGTTCTACAAGGTCTATTTCTATATACCCTGGCCTGGATGGAACTTTCTCCTTCCATATCTCTATGTCTATTTGCCCTTTTACTAAATGCGCTGATTTCTTCCGTCGCTTCTTTAAGGGAAATGGTATTATATTGTCTTTGTATCTATCCCTGTGAGGCTTTAATAACCTGTCTATGGTGGCAGGGGAAATTTGTCTTAAGAGTTCTCTGTGTTCTAAAGGAACTTCTTTTAACCCATCATATCCCCATAATGTATCATAATTCTCTAAAATGAATGTCTTTAAATGCTTTGAACTTATTCCACCTGTTATCTTCCATATCCTGAATAAAAGCTTTGAAATCTCCTTACCATAAACCTTTTTCCTCCCTCTACTTGAAATACCACTTTTTTGTATGTCCGCTCTTATAATAACCCTGCCTTCCCTCTTTATTACCCTGTTATGTATGTTTAAAAGTTTGATTATGTATTTCCTTGAATAACCTGTCAGGTCTTGAAGGTCATTTAATACAAGTGTCTTCTCTTTCCTGTCTGCCTTTTTATACCTCTTATGGTTGACTTTTATTATGGATTTCTTCTGTTTTGCTTTAAGATTTTGATAGGGAATTGTAATGTTCATTGGGAGCTCCTCCTTTTTTAAGGTATAATAGGATACACTATCCCGGGAGCTCCCTCCTATTGTTTTTGAAACTCTCATCGTTTCTCTATTTCTGTTACCTTTATTTTGAGGAAACATTATCCCCTTCGGTGCAATTATTTTTGAGGAATAACGATTACTTGAAAGTTCGGTTAACCTAACTTATAATTATACACAAGCGGAGGTATACATGGAACTTGGAATGTCTCTTGAAGACTATCTTGAAAGCATTTTCGTGCTGGGGGCAGGTAAAAGACCTGTCAGACTAACGGATATTGCACGGAAATTAAGTGTGAGAAAATCATCCGTTGTTGGTGCTCTGAACAAATTGCAATCTGAAAATCTGGTTATACACGAAAGGTATGGAGACGTAATGCTGACCCAAAAAGGCATAGAGGTGGCAAGCAAAGTGTATAAAAAACATCTTGCTGTTTATGCATTCCTGGCAGAAGTACTCGGTATAGACGATATTGCAGCCAACAGGCAGGCGTGTAATATAGAACATTACATAGCACAAGACACGGCCGATAGACTTGATATGTTAGTGAGGTTTGTAAGGTCATGTGAAGAAATGACTAAGCTATTCAAGGATGAATTCAGAAACTTCATTGAACAGGGGATCCTGCCCTTTCCGTGCAACAAAAAGGAGGTTATTATGATTACTCTTGAAAAATTACATGTCGGTGAAAAGGCTGTTATAAAAAGGATTAACTGTGACCTTCCTATAAAGTCGAGATTGCTTGCTATGGGCATAGTTCCGGGTGCAGAGGTAATTCTTGAGAAACTTGCCCCTCTTGGCGACCCTATTGATATACTGGTGAAAGGCTATCATTTAAGCCTGAGGAAAGAGGAGGCATCTTGTATAGAGGTTGAGAAAAAATGATGACCTTTGCCTTTTCAAAATCATGTGATAGAGTCAAAATCTCAGGCATTGATGGTATAAGAGGTATATACAACAGAACACCAAATACAAGAATAAAAGCAAGGAATATTGTGGAAGCTATTCAAAATAGCATTGGATATATTATTATAAAAGGACAATTAATAAGAATCCCTATTGAGTCCAGATTCTATGGGAAAATGCCGATAATTCCGTAGACAAAGGAGGTTAAAAATGTTCAGGGTAGCAATAGCAGGAAATCCAAACAGTGGTAAAACTTCTTTATTTAATGCCCTCACAGGACAGAACCAGTATGTTGGTAATTGGCCAGGGGTCACAGTTGAAAAAAAACAAGGTTATTTTGTTTATAATGGTGAGAAGATAGAGATAACTGACCTTCCTGGCACTTACTCCTTAACACCCTACTCCATTGACGAGCGTATTGCAAGGGATTACATCCTCAAAGACAGGCCAGACATCGTTGTTATTGTGGCTGATTCAATAAATCTTGAAAGGAATTTCTATCTTCTTCTTGAAGTTCTGCACATCCACAGGAATGTGGTACTGGTATTAAATATGAGTGATATCGCCCAAAAAAATGGGATAAATGTTAGACAAATCGAACTTTTTAAAATACTGGGGATTCCAGTAGTGCAAACAGTCGCTAATAAGGGAATTGGTGTGGAGAAACTTAAAGAAGCCATACACTCAAACTTCAAGAAACAAAACATACTCTATGTGGAGAATTTAATTAACAAGATTTACAGTAACGAAGTAAGTAAAAGAATTAATGCTCTGTCCAGTATTGTAAAGAAATATGTTGAGGATTATCCTCCAGATTATATTGCAGTTAAACTGCTTGAAAGGGATGATGAGATGAGGGAAAAGATAATATCCAAGAACAATGGCAAAGTGATATTGCAGGAGGCGGATAGGTTAATAAGAGAAATAGAAGAATATAAAAGAGATGATACACCGTCGGTACTTGCAATGGAAAGGTATGCCTTTATTCACGGAGTGTACAAAGAAGTCGTGGAAATTGCAGAAACTGTAGAGAAAAAAATAGATGCCACAGACAAAATTGACCGTGTGATGACCAACAGATATCTTGGTATTCCCATTTTTCTCCTTTTGATGTACACAGTCTTTACGCTTGTTTTTAAACTTGGTGGGCCCTTGAGTGATTTACTGGATTCAGGCATGAGTAAACTTGCAATATTATCTGAAAAAGCATTGTTATCAATTGGATTATCAAAGTACATAGTGTCTTTTTTTAGCGACGGGATAATTGCCGGTGTGGGTTCGGTACTTGTATTTCTACCAAGCATAATGATATTGTATCTTCTACTTGCCATGCTTGAAGATTCAGGATATATGGCAAGGGCAGCCTTCGTTGTTGACAAAATAATGCACAAGTTTGGTTTACACGGTAAATCAGCCATTCCAATGGTTATTTCATTTGGCTGCAATATTCCAGGCATACTGGCAACAAGAACGCTCAAGTCTGAAAAAGATAGGTTGCTTACTATTTTAGTCATACCAATGATTCCATGCGCTGCAAGATTACCCATATTTATACTATTTGGTTCTGTGTTTTTTAAGAATCACAGTGCACTTTTTGTGTTTATGATGTATGCACTGGGACTGACAATGGCTTTTTTATCCTCTATAATCATGAGCAAAGTATTTTTCAAAGGAGAGAGTTCCCCTTTGGTGATGGAATTACCACCATATAGAGTGCCTGATTTTTCTGTTGTATGGCGAGTAACAAAACAAAGAACATGGATGTTTCTGAAAAAGGCCGGCACATTTATCATGTTAACAGTTGCATTAGTATGGCTACTTGGAACCTTACCAGTGGGAGTGGAATATGCATCTCACAAATCTCTGATAGGGGAATTCGGTTCTTTACTGGCTCCAGTATTTCGCCCCATTGGCTTTGGTTTTTGGCAGGCGACAGTTGCCCTTATTTTCGGTTTTCTTGCCAAGGAGGTTGTTGTCGGCACACTGGGAACTGTTTTCAAAGCGGGGGAAAACACATTGTCCAGCATTTTACCCGTCTATTTTAGCCATCTTTCTGCCCTGAGTTTTTCAGTATATTCGCTTCTGTATGTGCCCTGTGTGGCAGCCGTGGCCGCAATCTGGAAAGAGACGAATATAAAATGGGCACTGGTGTCTGTTTTTTACAGTATGACACTGGCATATATCGTTGCTTTTATAATATACAGCATTGGCGGAGTAATTTTATGATGAATAATGAAAAAGGGGGTAAAAATGAAAAATCGCTTAATTAATCCAAGGGGAATACTCGCATCTGAGTCACCAAACAGGAACTTAAGGGTATTCCCCTATGTATAGACAAAATGACAGCTTTTTACACTATGTAAAAATGGGAGAGTTATAAGGGTAGTTATATTTTAACTTATTAGTAAGGAGGTATTTATGTACAAAGAATTTATCAGTGCCGTAATTTTCCTGTCCGCATTGACATCCTCTGGCAATGCAAACTGGGCACAGGAATTTTACGGAGATGTGCCACCCATCAAAATCAAAGAACCCTTGGGGGCAATGGTGGGTTCATTGAACCCTGATAATCCTGTTATTGTTATCTCCATCAAGGATGTTGGGCTTTATACAGGACACATCTGCCCTGGTATTGCGGCAGGATTTAAGGCAACAAGCCTTGCACTTAATGCGCTTTATGGGAAGGAAACACCTGTCCGGGGTAAAATTAGGATAGCGACAAATGAGCCCTCTGATTTATTGGATGTAGTTTCATACATTACAGGTGCAAGGGCATTTTATGGAAGGGATGAGGTAAATCATAATGATATTGTTATTGATAAGACCTTGGGGGAGAAACCTGGAATAGTTGTTATGGTATTCAAAAGAAAGGACACAGGTAAGATGGTAAAGATTGTATTTAACAAAGCCAAACTCTTTAATCCAAAAGAGATGAAAAAGATGAAACAAATGAAAGAGAAAGTAATGAAAGGAAAAGCCACTCTAAAAGAAGAAATAACAATGAGAACAAATCTACAGAAAAAGGTAAAACAGATTTTCTTCAACCTTCCGAAAGGTGCTATAACAGTGGAAGAAATTAAGGACTATAAAATCCCTGACAGGGATTAAAAAGGAGGTAAAATGGTAAAATTAACGGATGTGAAGCCAGGAACAAGGGTAATAGTAAGAAGGATTGATGGGGTAGAAGTAAAAAAACACCTTGAGGACATTGGTATAAGAGAGGGAATAGACCTCAAAATAGTAGGTACAGAATTACACCATAAACATAAAGGACCAATTTGTATTAAGATATCTGATTCTGATAAGGAAGTAATTATCCCACAGGGAATAGCAGATAAGACAAACCTTGATAAAGGTGGACAAGAAGTCTCGCTCCTCGCGTTGGAACAAGGTGATAAAGGGATTGTTAAAAACATTCAAAGTGGTGAAGCAATGACATTATTGAATGAATTAGGCATTATGGGAGGTGCAGAAATAGAATTTGCGAGGCATATGCCAGATGATACACTTGTATTTAAGATTGAGGAAAGGGAGATGAGAGTTGGCGAAGGTGAAGCAGCAAAAATACTCGTAGAATTGGAAGGAAAGCGTATTCAGGCAAACTACGTTAAAGAAGGCATTGAGACCACTATTGTCAAGATAATCGGCGGGATTGAATATGGGCATAAATTTGAAGGTATTGGACTTAAAGAAGGTACAAATATTACCCTACTTAAAAAAGAGGCACATCCACCATCTGCCCTCAGAGGAAGATATATCCGGGCGAAGATAGGTGAAGAATTGATTACCGTTGGACACGGATTAGCAGAGAAAGTCTGGGTAGAGAGTACATGATAAAAAGGAGGTGAAAAATGGGAGAGCGTTTGATTGATGTAAGGGGAATACCTGCTTCTCTTAGACCCAAAAGGGTCAAACAGGGACTTAAGGGTATTCCTGCTGGTGAGCAGGTTAAGATTATCTCCGATGATGAAAGGATGCAGAAACTTGCTCCCAAAATGGTAGCCTCTATAGGTGATACTGACTTTATTAGTGTGTATAAAGGTGATGATGGGCTTTTTTACACAATCGTAAAAAACAATAAAAAAGGAGGATGATAATGAAAAAATCTTTAATAAAACTCTGGATATTTGGATTAGGATTGTTTTTTGTTTTTGTTCCTTCAGGAAAGGTGTTTGCTGGTGACCCTATAATTGGATGCCCCCTTGGAGTGGAAAAAGGTAAGGTGTGGCTTTTTTCAAGAACATCTTACTTCAAAGCAACAAAGGCATACTGGAATGAAAACCCCACAGAAAGCCCTGTAATGGTAAATATGCCAGAAGGCTGGCATGCAAAGATATTGAAGACAAGTTACAGAACAGAGTTTGGTGTCACTGATAGGCTTTCCATGGGAGTACTCCTCACATATTGGGATAAGGATATATCTAAAGAAGTATGGAAACAAAAACCTGATAGTTCCTATATGAAAAAATCAGTTTCTTACCGTGCCTATGGATTTGGCGATATCTGGACTATTGGACTTTTCAAATTGGTAAAGGAACATCCGATATTTGAGGCTATTTCCGTAGGTCTTGGTTATAAATTGGATGCGGCAGATAATTCTCTGGTTGTTCATGGCGTTGGCACAGGGTCAAAGGATGCACGGTTTGCCTTTCTTACGCACGATAATATAAACAAAAGAATTCACCTGTGTACATCCCTCTGGTATGAGTATAGAGGGAAAATAAGGGACATAGAAGTGAAAAATGACCAGGGACAATATGTGGAATGGGAAAAATCCGGTAGAGATATTGGAGATGCCTTTGGATACAATATAAACACAGAGGTCCATCTGGATAAAGATGAACACTACCAGATTGTACCTACTTTTGTAGGTTGGAAAAAGTTTGCGGACAAAGACAAGGATGGTAATCAGGTGAAAAATTCCGAATTCTACAATTATTCAACAGGAGTAATGTTCATGTATTTGCCTCATGGAGAGGAATGTGACCACTGCAAATTTATGATAGGTGGAAAAACCCCTATAAAATCAGTTAATTCCTTCAGTGCTTTATTCTCTCTGCAAATTGGGGCGATGTGGACATTTTAATTTAATATTAAGTGCTAATACAAACTTAAGAAGTAAAAAACAACTGCCCTCTCTATCTTAATAGAGGGGGCAGTGTTAAGTAACTAACAATTTCTCAAAAATTACAATACAACTTTAGCAGCACTGCACATATTATATTACCTTAACCAGATGAAGCGGACACAGGGATCCTCTGTACAAATGATTCAGAAAATAGCCAAGTATCTGGGACTTCAGGAATAGTAATGGATTTTTAGGAAAGATTAACTTTTGCTGTCCGTATTTACCCAGTAAAGATTCTTTTAATGGAATAATATTCACCCCTCTTCCTCAAAATTAGAGTTTACCGAAGTATCCTGATTATATTGTTTCATAACGATTTAACCTCCTTTTATGTGCCAGTTTTTGTTCTTATGAACCTCCTCAAGCTGGTTGTACAATTTTAC
>JALTEL010000392.1 GCA_027073945.1 Caldifarciminota bacterium
GTTTGTCCTTTAACTTAAATAATGTGATTATTCCTGAGGTTAAAGAGAGCTTGGTCGCTAAAGCCAACGAAGAGGTTGATGAGGTAATGAACAACTATAACATGGGTTTCATCACCAACAATGAGCGCTACAACCAGATTATTGATATTTGGACACATGCAAACTCTCATCTTACCAATACCTTGATGAAGGAACTGGCCGCTGATGATGATGGATTTAATCCGGTTTATATGATGCTCGATTCTGGGGCTCGTGGTTCAAAAGAGCAGATCAGGCAGTTGTCAGGAATGCGTGGTTTGATGGCTAAACCTCAGAAATCGGGTGCTGTTGGAAACGAAATTATTGAAAACCCGATTCTTTCAAATTTTAAAGAAGGATTGTCAGTTCTTGAGTATTTTATTTCTACTCACGGTGCGCGTAAAGGTCTTGCTGATACGGCGCTTAAAACTGCTGATGCCGGTTACCTAACCCGTCGTCTGGTGGATGTGGCTCAGGATGTGATTATCTCTGAAAAAGATTGTGGTACACTTCGTGGTTTAACCATCACAGCCTTGAAGAAAAATGAGGATGTGGTTGAAACTTTGTACGACCGTATCCTTGGTCGTGTGGCTTTACATGATATTTACCATCCTGAAACAAATGAACTAATTGTTAAAGGTGGTGAAGAGATTAATGAAAAGATTGCTAAAGCTATTGAAGATTCGCCTATCGAAGAGGTTGAGATTCGTTCGGTATTGACCTGTGAATCAAAACATGGTGTTTGTGCAAACTGTTATGGACGAAACCTGGCTTCGGGTCGTTTGGTTCAAAAAGGCGAAGCTGTTGGGGTTATTGCAGCCCAATCGATTGGTGAGCCTGGAACACAGTTGACTTTGCGTACATTCCACCAGGGAGGTACAGCATCGAACGTTGCGGCAATGTCAAAAATATCCGCCAAACACGATGGACAGCTCGAAATTGAAGAATTGCGATCTGTACCTTATGAAAATGCAGACGGCAAAAAATATGATATCGTTACAGGACGTTCTGCAGAGTTAAAAATTATTGATAATAATACAGGTATTATCCTTTCATCGGCTAATATCCCTTACGGATCGAAATTATATTTCAAAAGTGGCAGTAAGGTCAAAAAGGGAGATATGATTGCTGAATGGGATCCATTTAATGCAGTGATTATTTCCGATGTCGCCGGTAGTGTTGCTTTTGAAAATATTGTTGAAGGACAGAGTTTCCGTGTTGAATCGGATGAGCAAACTGGCTATTTTGAGAAGGTTGTTATTGAATCGAAAGTGAAAGCCAAAAACCCGTTTGTTAAGATCCTGGGTGATGATGGTACTGTTCTGAAAACATACGATTTACCTGTGGGTGCACACATTGTTGTGGAAGAGGGAACCAACCTGAAAGCCGGTGATTTACTGGTTAAAATTCCACGTGCCTTTGGTAAAGCTGGTGACATTACAGGTGGTTTGCCTCGTGTTACTGAGTTGTTTGAGGCCAGGAATCCTTCCGAACAGGCTGTGGTTTCTGAAATTGATGGTGTGGTTTCGTTTGGTAAGAAACTGAAACGTGGTAACCGTGAAGTAATCATTACTTCAAAAACCGGGGAAGAAAAGCGCTATCTGGTGCCAACTTCTAAGCAAATTCTGGCTCAGGAAAACGACTTTGTGAAATCGGGGACTAAACTTTCTGATGGTGTGATTACTCCTGCTGATATTCTGGCCATTAAAGGTCCCATGAAAGTACAGGAATATATTGTTAACGAAGTTCAGGAGGTCTACCGTTTGCAAGGAGTGAAAATTAACGATAAGCATTTTGAGGTAATTGTCCGTCAGATGATGCGTAAAGTTCAGGTTGAAGATCCTGGTGATACACGTTTTCTGGAAGGTGAATTGGTGAATAAGATCACTTTCCATGAGGTTAACGATGAGATCTTTGGTATGAAGGTCGTCGTTGATCCCGGCGATTCGGAAAACCTGATTCAGGGTCAAATTATTTCAGCACGTAAGTTACGTGATGAAAATTCAACGTTGAAACGTCGTGATAAGAAACTGGTAGAAGCTCGCGATGCTCAACCAG
>JALTEL010000393.1 GCA_027073945.1 Caldifarciminota bacterium
TTGCTGCATGTGTAAGGACATAAAATGGAAAAGAAGGTATTTGTAGTTTCAGATAGCTTATGTAACGGGTGTATGAATTGCCTGATGTGGTGTTCATTTTCCATTTCGGGGGGAAAGGAATTTAATCCATATAATGCAAAAATAAAAATATCCTCTGATTCACAAGGAAGACTACATTTAGTATCTGTTAATTGCCATGGGAATGAGTGTTTAAAAAATCGCAGCGGGGAGCCCATTTGTGTTGAGATGTGTCCGACTGGAACGTTAATTTATTCAGACTTAAATGAACTGAAAAAGAAAAGGGACGAATTGAAGGAAAAGACAAAAATGCAACCGCTTTTTAAGTTAATTGCACCTTGGAAATATCCTTATCCTTGGGGGGTGTGGAAAGAAAATGGGGCTTAAGTAATATGTTAAAGGGGTGGAAAGGGAAAATTCTGCGGATAAACCTCAACAGCAAGGAAATTTTTAAAGAAGAACTGCCTGGTGAGTGGATGCTTAAGTATATTGGGGGTCGGGGTATAAACGATATTATTTTGTATAACGAGGTTGGTCCTAAGGTCGACCCTTTTAGCAGGAAGAACAAATTGATATTTGGTGTGGGCCCTCTCGAAGGCACCCCCATAGGAATGGGAAAAGTCTCTATACAAACCAAACATCCAAACAGGTTTATTGGAGAAGGTGGTTCGGGAGGACATTGGGGTTCCGCCATAAAATTTGCCGGTTATGATGTGCTAATCATTGAGGACAAGGCTGAATCGCCTGTCTACATTTTGATTAATGATGACCATGTAGAAATCAGAGACGCAAGAAACCTATGGGGATTAAGTACAAGGGAAAAAATTGATAAGATACAATCCGAAACAAACAGTTATAACGTACAAGTAGCCTGTATAGGGCAGGCAGGCGAACGACTGGTTGCCCATTCAAAGATAATTTTTACCTATGATCATGCGGGGTGCAGGGGATGTGGAACAATTATGGGAGACAAAAAATTGGCCGCTATCGCGGTTCATGGCACGGGAGGCGTATCAATTTACGACTCTGAACGCTTCTTAGAATATTACAGAAAATTCAGAAGTCTTCTTGATCTAAGAGAAACAATTGATCCCTACTTGCCTGGTTATGCATTCATGTCCGCAAACCAGGTATTACAAAATTACAATGAAAATGGCTGGCTGCATGCCTATAACGCACAAAAGGGAAGTATTGAAGGTTTCTTAAACGGTGAGGAATACATTGCCGATTATGTTACACGACCTGAAACCAGTTTTTGTTGTCCTCTACCCGCATGTGGGAGAAGATTCGAAATAAAAAATGGGGAATATGCAGGGGTTTCCGGGGACGAAAGAGAAGCCGGGTTTGTTTTGGCAGCAGCGGTAGCTGGCATAAACTCTTGGCCTGTATCACTAAAATTTAGAGATTTGTGTAATAAAGCCGGGTTAGACGAATTTCAGGCAGCCTATACGATTGGTTGGGCCATGGAGTGTTATGACAAGGGAATTATATCAAAAAACGACACCGATGGGATTGAACTTGTCTTCGGAAATGAAAAAGCCTTCTTGCAAATGACTGAAAAAATTATCAGAAGAGAAGGATTTGGAGATATCTTAGCAAAAGGTTCTCAAGAAGCTTCAAAGATCATCGGGAAGGGCTCAGATCGCTATTTATTAACAATTAAAGGAAGAGAGTTAGAGGCAATGCCACAAAGAGCAACGTATCAAATAGCGCTTGCCCTTGCCGTCAGCGAGGGTGGGCCTGATCACACCCGCTGGTATCCTCCCTTTCCTCCAAACCCTAAGGCCATTCCTCAAAATATCTCTTTATCTTTTGATCCTTTTAAAGTTTTTGATTCAAGATCTACCGAAGGCAAGGCTCGGTTCGTCAAGTGGCTTTATGATAGCAGGGCAATATTAGAAAGCTTGCCAACCTGCGTTTTTATCTTGAGAGGCACGCTCAGTATCGATCTAAGGCCTTGGTTTGATTTATATAGGGCATGCACAGGTGTAGACATTTCCTATGAAGAGTTCACAAAAATCGGAGAAAGAATTGTAAATCTTGAACGTGCATATAT
>JALTEL010000394.1 GCA_027073945.1 Caldifarciminota bacterium
ATATAAAACCCCCTACAAAAAGGTGCACTGACACTCTAAGGAATTCGAGGTAAAAACATGGATAACCTTTTGCTAATAATCACACTGATATTCGGCGGCCAGACAATCGGATGCCTTGCCGGGCTGGTGAAGGCACCAAAGAATACCGTACTCTACGGCTCGCTTGCCTTTGCGGCCTCCATGATGTTAGGCATATCATTCCTTGAACTCCTCCCTGAAAGTCTAAAAATCATATCCTTCTCCATAATGACCGCTTCATTCTTCTCAGGGGTAATCGTGATGTTAGGCGTGGACAAAATCCTGCCGCACATAAATCCCGAACTGCTCAAAAAGGAGAAGCCATCCGTTAAACGAAGCGTTACCATGCTCGTCATCGGAATCGCACTGCACAATATTCCTGAGGGGTTGGCCATCGGGGTGGGCTTTGCACTGACACCCGCACTCGGGATTACAATCGCAATCGGGATTGCAGCACAGGATGTACCGGAAAACATTGCCACCATTGTCCCATTGTACGCACTGACCGGAAAAAGATTGAAGTCCTTTGTCATTGTGACGATTACAATCCTGTTTGAATTACTCGGTTTCATTCTGGGTTACTATGTATTAAAAGAGACCACAGAGGTCGTTTTAGGTGCATCCCTTGCAGTCGCTGCCGGTTTCATGACCTACATCTCGGTTGAGGAACTCATCCCCGCCGCTTCCATAAAGCAGTACCCGGAGGTGGGCATTACCGGCCTTGTACTGGGAATCATCACCGTAATACTGTTAGGCTTTATTTGAGCAGGAAGGTACTGGAATCCCTGATAATCAATGAGGGTCTATTTTATTTGAGGAGAAAATCAGATAGGTGCTGCCTGCATCCCCGGGTCTAATGCTCACTTTTGGAATCTCTGGATAGTCTCTTGAGATCTTTCTTCTAAGCCCCTCCGGTTTCCGTATGAAGTCGCTAATTGCTGAACCACCATGGTAGCCGTGAATAAACAGAAGGGCAGTCTCTCCCCTGTACCACGCTTCTTCAATACTCTCACAAATGGTGAACTCTGCATCATAGAGGGTAAGCTCATGCAGGTCTATCTCTTTCACGGTCAGCGGAGAAACAATCCCAGAGCTTGTAGGGTCTATCATGAAGATTTCCTCCCCTGAAGCAATATCTTTGTAGCACCCTGCTGGTAGGCCTCAATTCTAATTGCGGGTAAAAAGGATAGCGCTTTCTCAGATAGCGCTGAAGCATCCCCGTACGAATGCAGTCTCTCAGCACCGTACCTCTATGGTAGCCGTGAATGGCCAGAATGTAGTTCTTATCCTCCATCAGGAGCCGAATGGTCAGGTCTGAAAGGAATCTCAGAGCCTGCCACCGATTAAATCCATGTATATCAACTTTGATATACTTCTTCTCTCGGGGCATATATTGGTTAAAGAAGCTACCCCCAAATCAAATATGGAGAAGCAATTTCCCGGCAATTTCTTCAAAAGACTTAAAAGAAATGTCAGAGCATATCATCTGCATGGTAAATTCAGAAGTGAATAAACAAACACTGGCTCTACTTCATCTCTACGAAGTTGAGGAGAATTTTTCGGACGACATGAATAAGAAAACCCAGTATTATCATGAGAGTTATATGCTCACATCAGGTATTGGGAACGCAATATATGGGAAAGATAACTCTGCTGTAGAAAGCAATGCAAATAAAGTACTTACTAGGCTTGAAGAAAAGAAGTATGTTAGCAAAGAAAAAAGTGCACATCGCTCCCCGGGAGGCGGAAAGAAACCGTATGTTTACAGTATTACAGAGGAAGGAAAAAAGTACATTGAAGATAAATGGAGGGAGATATCTGAAAAGGAATACACAATAATCTTCCAATCGTCACGAAGAGAAATGAGATTTGAAGAGATACTTCTGGAAATTTACTCACACAAGAAGTACCCATCTTTTGTCAAACTTTACAGATATTTTGTTGAAAATTCAGGAAGAAATATCCATGAGATGGACGCTATTCTGAAATCCTGGTCGTGCCCCGCTATTGCTGAATAGGGATTCTAAATGTCAATAGTTCTTCCATCGTCCAGATA
>JALTEL010000395.1 GCA_027073945.1 Caldifarciminota bacterium
ATAGTATTCTCCCCATGCCCGGGCACAAAGCGGACAATGAATTCACAAAGCCATCTCCAGTGTATTACAAAAGTGATATTTATCCGTTAAGCATAGCGCAAAGTGCGGGCAGCGGAGAAGTATCGGGATTTAATATTGCAAATATTATTGTTCACCCGCTTATATTCCATGCATCTGCCGGAAAACTGGAATTTATAGATAATTTACAGTTGAGAATTTACTATGAACTCAAAAAAGCTCCGTCTCATCTGACCGAAACACAGCTTAAAATATTCAAAAATGCCATAAAAGAACTCGTTTACAATCCCCAGGACATAGATGGATTTGCACCTTTATCCAGTAAAACTACAGGCGATACAGTTGAAATGGCCATAGTAACCGTGGATTCATTCATTCCATATCTTGAACCCTTTAGAGACTGGAAAATTGAAAAAGGTATACCAACACAGATATTTGACATAAACACCATTACCTCTTCCTATCAAGGCAGGGATAATGCGGAAAAACTGAGAAATTTCATCAAGGATTACTATCAAAACCACGGTCTTATTTACGTGTTATTGGCAGGACAGGGAGATTACGAGAATAACGAAGAGATTATACCAAGAAGAGATGTTTATTATATCAATTCGGGCGCAGGCTATTACAATGACGAAGATACAATACCTTCCGATATGTACTTTTCCTGTCTTGACGGAAGCTGGGACTATAATAACAACAATGTTTTCGGTGAGATAGGAGATTCTGTTGATATGTACGCGGATGTTTACGTAGGTAGAGCACCTGTGAAAACAACAACTCAGGTGCAAAACTTTGTTTCCAAAGTTTTGACCTATGAACAAAATCCACCCGCCAATTATCTGTCAAACGCACTTCTCCCCGCAGTGGAGCTATTTTCGTCTTACAACTTCTGGGGGGATACAGTGAATAATACCATTGCAGACACGACCCCGACACCTCCATGGACAGATGAGAAACTGTATGAATCTCTGGGCAATTTGAGCGAGGCTGCTGTCATTGACTCCATAAATTCCGGTGTCGGATTCATACACCATGCAGACCATGGTAATGAAGATGGAACATATTTTGCAGATGGGACACCCGTCCTTGTCAAAAGTGGAATAGCATCCCTCACCAATCAGGGCAGGCTAAACATCAACACCGGTATATGCTGTTTTTCCGGTGCACTGGACGAGGTCGTTGCCACAGGTGATAACGACTGTTTTTCCGAAGACCTTGTCAACAAACAGGGAGGAGGTTCTGTTGCTTCAATCATGAACTCAAGGTATGGATGGGGATACCCGCCCGTAATGGGACCATCGGAAAACATTGACCAGGAGTTCTATGCAGCGATTTTTAATCACAATCTAAATACACTGGGCCAGGCAATCGCATTTGGAAAAGAAAAATGGATTCCATTAGCTATTCAGGAGCAGGATACAGGAGTATATCGCTGGTGCATATATGAACTTAATATATTCGGAGACCCCTCAATGCAGGTCTGGTCTGCTGAACCTGTAAATATAACGGCTACTCTCCCTGATGCTCTGCCCATAGGGCAAAGCGATGTATCCATATCTTCCGATGATGGAAATGGCTATGCGTCTTTTGTAGAAGCAGACTCAATTATCGGCAGGGGTCAGCTTGATGCAAATGGAAACGGCAACATACACATACAAACCCTGTATCCGGGCGATACAGTTATTATAACGCTCACAGGCAAAAATAAAATCCCCTTTGTACACAGAGCAATTGTTGTAAGCAACGGGGCATACGTTTCATACAGAACTTCCAATGTTAACGATGCCTCAGGGAACAACAACGGCAGAATAAATCCCGGGGAAGTGATAAATCTCAATGTGCTTGTTGTAAACTGGGGGACCGATACGGCAAAGTCAGTAACAGGCACGCTTTCCACAACAGATACATACACAAATATCACTGCTTCCGCAAGCAATTTTGGGGATATATCGCCGGGCGATTCCACATTTTCTCAGACAGACTATACATTCCACGTGGATAGTACCTGCCAGGATTACCATAGCATACCATTTACATTAACTCTCACTGATGGCGATTCTGTATGGGTAAGTCATTTCAGTCTCAGCGTTTATGCACCTGTTATTGAAACAGGCA
Organism: Caldifarciminota bacterium; assembly: GCA_027073945.1. The sequence goes on from JALTEL010000395.1 coordinate 2,137, forward strand.
AATCCCTTGTAATTGACACTGCCTCAAACTGCAACAATGACGGGGTAGCCGAACCCGGAGAGGATATAGGCCTCATGATAAAGGCAAACAATACCGGGCATGAGGAAATTTACAATTTACAGGGGCATATATCATCCTCGTCTCCTTACATAACTATTACAGAAACAGACGAGTTTTACGGTGATATTGCAGCGGATTCCTCCGCTTTTAGCTCATCGGCTTTTCAATTATCCATCCAGGCTTCAACTCCTGATCCGTACCTTGCTGAACTCTATATCGATTTTACCGGTGACGGATACAGCACATCGGATACGTTTTATCTTCTCATAGGTCATGTCGGTTACCATACAGATGTTGAAGATACCGATACAGTTTCGTGGAATTATCAAAATCCATGGCATGTAACACAGAATAGATACAATTCAGCCTCTCATGCTTTTTACTTCGGCACTGAACCAGCAGATACATATCCGAACAGCACAGAAGCATCGCTTACTTCACCGATTTTTACTCTCGGTGAAGGCTCGCGCCTCAGTTTCTATACTTTTTACTCACTGGAGGAAAATTACGATTACGGATATGTTGAAATAAGTGCTGATAGCGGAAATTCCTGGCAAACGCTGTACACTGTAAATGATACTTCTTCATGGAAAAAAGTTTCACTTGACCTATCCTCCTATCAGCCTGGTACACGGGTAATGGTAAGATTCAGGGCAAAATCCGATGTAAGCGTTACGTATGAAGGCTGGTATATAGATGACATAAGAGTTGAACCGCCTTTTTCCCCACCTCATCTTACTTATAAAAGCTTAGGTATAAATGATGCAACAGGTAATGGGAACGGATTAGCTGACCCCGGAGAGGCCGTTAAACTCAACATTGCACTTTACAATGATGGAGGAAAAGATGCTTTAGGCACATCCGGCATTCTATACAGTCTGGACCCGCATATTACCGTTACGGACAATCAAGGCAGTTACGGAGATATCAGCGGTTATTCAGAAGCAAATTGTGCCGACTCATTCGCCATAAATGTGGCATCAAATGCCGAGTTAGGGTCAGCATATCCTATGCAGCTCATTACAAGCGCAAACTCCGGCACGTATACGGATACATTGAATTTCTCTCTCACTGTGGGGGACAAGAGAATGAGATATATAGGACCGGATACTTACGGATATTATATCTATGATCTTGGAGACCCATATGATCAGGCCCCACAATTCAACTGGCATGAGATAAATACCACAGGAAATACGGTTTCCAACGGAGACGATTCATCCGAAGTGGTTGGACTTCCATTTACTTTCAAATATTACGGTATTAACTATGATAGTATAACAATCTGCTCAAACGGTTGGGTTGCAATGGGAAGGGATACATCAGATGCATATTCAAATTCCTCCTTGCCTGATAGCTCACATCCCAATAATACAATTGCGGGCCTATGGGATGATCTCGATCCCACAATAACGGGAAGCGGAAAAATATACTACTCCTCCGATACGCTGAATCATATCTTCATTGTAGAATATGATGATGTATATCACTATTCCAGTACCACAAGTGAGAAATTTGAAATAATATTGTATGATCCCGCCTACGACATAACAAGGACAGGTGATGGCAATATCATAATACAGTATCTCCAGCAAGCTACACAATCCGACTTTACAGTTGGCATTGAAGACAGCACAGGAGCAAGAGGTATACAGTGGTATAAAGATGGCGTCTACAATGAATATGCCCTTCCACTTGTCGATACCTTTGCCATAAAAATTACAACCGATACTCCTATTGTATCAATAAAAGAGAGAAATGTGCAGGCACATACATGTCTTTTCTATCTCGGTCAGAACAGGCCCAATCCGTTTAACGGTAGAACAAACATTACTTATTCAATTCCCGCTGATACACATGTAAAATTATTTATCTTTGACATAAGCGGAAGAATTGTAAAGAAATTGGTAGACAGGGACATGAAAAAAGGTATGCATACATTCACATGGGACGGTACAAACAAACACGGTAGAAAAGTTGTTCAGGGTATATATTTCTATGAGCTTCAGGCGAATAAAATGAAAAAAATCAAGAAGATGATGTATATACGATAGGAAAAACGTTATTATTTGAAAAAATATGCCTTTAACAGTATAATTTAAAAGTGGATGAAAAATTTTTCTATGAACGGGTGCTATCCGAACTTTACAGGAGAAACATCACCTATCTGATTGTCGGAGGTATTGCGATGAATCTCTACGGTGTACCGCGTTCCACATTTGACCTTGACATATTCATTGACTGGTCCAGAGAGAATGTTAAAAAATTAAAGGCTATGCTTTCAGACTTGCATTTTGTCCCTACTCCTCCAATTGATATTGAGGATTTAATTTTAAAAGAAGAACGCGACAAACTGCTTGCTGAAAAGGGAATGGTGGCTTTAAACTTCATTAATAAGGATGATCCGCTCGAGGAAATAGACATAATTACGGTTGAATCAATACCATTCAAGCGGCTATACGGCAGGAAAAGAGCTATTAATATAGAAGATTTCGAAATATACGTACTTTCTATGGATGACCTTATAAAAGTGAAGAAAAAAGCAGGTAGAAGAAAAGACAAACAGGACATTGACAATCTTCTAAAGGCAAAAAAAATTCTTAAGGACAATGAAAAAAAGAATAATAAAAATAAGGCATGAAGAGGAACAAAAAATAAGAGCTTATATGCGTAAAACAGCTCTTGAAAAATTCATATGGCTTTCAAATCTCAAAAAATTTTTCCAGCTTGCCATGAATAAGGCAAATAAGACTTCATTTAAACATTTTACAGGCAACAACAGGTAGAAAAAAATTCAAACTATTTAAATATTTCCCCTGTTTCTTTCTGCCAGAGCAATAAGTCAAGAAATGGCATTGGTATGCCTGCTGAATTTGAAAACTCACGCATTTTGTGCTCAATATTGATATACATTGAAGTACTGAGAGTGTCAGGGACTTTTTCAATAACGCCGAGTATCACAAGATTTTTCAGAATATGCCTGTCCAGTATAGCCAATTCGTCTCCAAATCCAATATTCCTCAAAAAGTGACTGGCTTCTTTATACCCCATACCTTTCACATTATCAACCAGCCATTTCCTCAGAGGCGCTACTCCTTGCCTCAATTCCATACTCAATTTTTCTCTTAAATCACCAAGCAGTTTTCTCCTGGCTTCTACTATATAGGCGGCTTTTCTGTACTTAAATCGTACACCTTTCAACTTTCCCGATATATAAGCAGCATCCCGTGTGAAGAGAGCATTGTTATATTTAAGACGCAAAATGGCCTGCCAGCAAACAGTTGCCTTTGATTGAGGCGTCAGCAAACAAAATGCAAGTTCACTGAATAATGCTCGATTGTCAGATTTTAACCACACATCTTTGAATTCGAGCAGTCTTTTTTTAATAAGGTGCTTTTTGTCTCTGTAGTCCCTTATTAAACTCTCTATGTCATATGCTGTACTGCTTTGCTGCATGCCTCCCTAAAAACCTACTCTTTTTTCTTCCATACCATGCAGTTTAATCTCTCCAAACTGAGTTTCGAATTTTTTGATATTATCTTCAAGTGCTTTATATAATAGTTTTGCATGCTGAGGGGTCATAATAATTCTTGTTTGCACACGTGCTTTCGGAAGACCAGGCATTATTCTTGCAAAATCCAATACAAACTCCGAAGGAGAATGTGAAATCATAACGATATTGGAATAAACACCCTCTGCCTTTTCAGGCGGGATTTCAACCTCAAACGGTCTTCTTCCCTGCTGTTTGTCTTCATTCATAATTACCTCCCTGTACTGATTTTAACCTTTCCTGTACCTGCTAAAATGCTCCCTATTTCAATTCCACCTTTATCCCTGATAATTTTCCTTCCGTCTTCAGGGTCAACAATAAGTGCAAAGCCTATTCCCATATTGAATACTTTAAACATCTCATCATCTGGAATATTCCCGAGCCTCTGAATAAAATCAAAAATTTTCGGAATTCTCCATTTAAGTTCGACTCGTGCATCAACCTTTTCATTCAAAGCCCTTTTCAGATTCCCCGGTATGCCTCCACCCGTTATGTGAGCAGCTCCTTTTACGTTGAATTTATCAAAAATAGGTAAAAGATCTTTTGTATAAATTATTGTAGGGGCAAGTAATGTTTTATAAAGAGGCTCACCCTGAAATGGTGACTCAAGGTCAACATTATTTTCGGTAAGGATTTTTCTTATTAAAGAAAATCCATTGGAATGCGGACCTGAAGACGGAAAGCCTATTATCATGTCTCCGGCCTGCACATTGTTAATACGAGGTATATTCTTCTGCTCTGTTATACCCACTACAAATCCTGCTACATCAAATTTGCCGCTCTGAACCATATCCGGCAATTGAGCTGTTTCTCCACCTGCAAGTTTGATATCAAGGTCATTTAATCTTTTTACAAGTGCTACAAGGAAAGATGCCAGCTCAGGTATTAAAACAGATGATGTTGCAATATAATCAAGAAAGTACACAGGCTTTGCTCCCAAAACAAGTATATCATTCACACACATGGCAATGAGGTCATCCACCACACCCTCAATATATCCTGACTGTATCGCAAGCTCAATTTTTGTTCCGACACCGTCAGTTGACATAACAATATAAGGTTCCTTGTATTCCTCCGGGAAAAGCGGGACTGGCGATGCAAAAGCAAAATTCGGATAATCTGTATCCTCACCAACGATTTTTATCAGTTTTTTAACACCATCTATATCCACTCCGCTATCTTTGTAAAGCATGCTTAGAGACCTCCGAATTTTCTGATTACACTCAGGAATTTGTCTATTTCTTCTAAGGTATTATAGAGATAAAAACTCGCTCTTACTGTACCGGATACATCATAAAACTGATGTAA
>JALTEL010000396.1 GCA_027073945.1 Caldifarciminota bacterium
ACATAGGTTAAACACATTCATATTTTTATAATTCTTATACCAGTCCACTGTGAATTCTATCGTTTCTAGGAAATTCAAAACAGGATTCCAACCTAATAAATGCTTTGCCTTGTTGATATCCAAAGCTAGGAATTTAGCTTCGTGCAAAGCTTCAGGGTTCGATGTATCTTTCCAGCGTCCCTGTCCATAAACATTGATAATTTCATTTACCAATTTACCAACATTAATAATATTCTCCGCTTCCGGTCCATAATTCCAGGCCTCATTGTATTTTAAAGGTTGCGCCAGCATCTTCGCCCCCAATAATAAGTATCCTCCCAAGGGTTCAAGAACATGCTGCCAGGGCCTGACAGCTTTGGGGCTGCGGACCTCAATAATCTGATTTTTTTCTATTGCACGAATGCAATCAGGGACAATACGGTTAGCTGCCCAATCACCTCCTCCAATAACATTACCTGCACGGACTGATGCAATTGATTTTCTATGCTCGGAATATTTCTCAGGATTAAAAAATGACTTCCTATAGGAAGCAATTATTAATTCGGCAGCTCCCTTACTGGAACTATATGGGTCATAACCACCTAATTGCTCAAATTCTCGATATGGCCATATCCACTCTTTGTTTTCATAAACTTTATCGGTAGTAATAAAAACAGCAGTAGTTACTGTGTCGCTATTTCTGACAGCATCCAATAGATTGGCTGTACCCATAGTGTTTGTTTCATATGTCTCAATCGGATTTTTATAACCGTCAATTACCAGTGCCTGTGCTGCAAGATGAAATACAATTTCAGGTTTTTCCTTTTTAAAAACTGAAAAAAGATGATCTCTGTCCCGGATATCTCCTGTGATATCCTTTATTTTCCCTGAGATACCGGATAAAACAAAATTATCATCCTCATTAACAGGTGGCAGTGCATATCCAATAACATCAGCTCCCAGCTTATTTAGCCAAATAGATAACCAGGAGCCTTTGAAACCCGTATGGCCTGTAATAAGTACCTTCTTTCCCTTATAGATCTCAAGGATACTTTTTATTCCCAATTTTTCCATTTTGCTTTTCCTGTTTCCCAAAGTCTATTTAAATGATTCACATCGCGTATTGTGTCAGCACATTCCCAGAAATCCTTATGTTTATAGGTCATTACCTGTCCTTCGGAAGCCAGTTTTTCCAAAGGCCCAAATTCAAAGTCACATTTGACATCTGATGTAAGATAGTCTAATACTTTTTTATTAAAAACCATAAAACCACCGTTAATCAATCCTTTGCTCGTCTGAGGTTTTTCTTCAAATGAAAGCACCAATCCATCCTTTTCAATTACTTCTCCAAACATTGATGGTGGTTTTACACCGGTAATAGTAACCAATTTCCCATGGTTTTTATGGTACTCAACCAATGCTTTAATATCAACATTTGCTACGCCATCTCCATATGTAAGCATATTTACATCATCCAGATAGTTTTCCAGTCTTTTGATACGTCCACCTTTTAAAGTATCTACACCGGTATCAACAAGGGTCACTTTCCATTGGTCAGGCGAGCCATTATGATACGTAATTTCTCCTGTAGCGGTGTCAACAGTAAAATCACTATTATAGCTTTGGAGTTTATAAAAATAATCTTTAATCACATTAGCCTTATAGCCAAGTGCAACAACAAATTCATTATAACCATAATGCGCATAGATTTTCATTATGTGCCAAATTATGGGTCTTCCACCCACTTCCACCATGGGCTTGGGGATTAATTCCGATACATGACCCAAACGTGAGCCGTATCCACCTGCTAAGATTATTACTTTCATTGTTGAAATTTCTTTATAGTTTTTGAAGTCTTTATTGTTTCAAACGCTCATAATACCACTCCTCCACTTTCTCAAACCCTGTCCGGGCATCATATTCGGGCTTATAACCAAGACCAAATCACGGATATCCCCTTTAATAAAGGTAAAATCAGAGTTGCCAAAATGATGGATTATATTGTGCTCAAAGCCCGTGGAGAGGTTATCAAGGCAAACTATTTTGTGTCCCTTTTCGAGGAAATGGTCTATCAGGTTACTTCCTATGA
>JALTEL010000397.1 GCA_027073945.1 Caldifarciminota bacterium
GGTATTAGAAGAGAATAATATTAGAATGTTAAGATGGTTAAGATGGGCCCGCGGAGATTTGAACTCCGGACCGCTCGATTATCAGTCGAGTGCTCCAAACCAGGCTAAGCTACGGGCCCAAAAATGTTGAAAAAATGAAAAATGGCGCCTCCGGCCAGGTTTGAACTGGCGACCTCGCGGTTAACAGCCGCGCGCTCCGCCACTAAGCTACGGAGGCATATTATTTGGGATATCCTGTTTTATTTATAAATATTACGATAAAAAAAGAAAAAGCGTTTTCAACGTGGCGGCCTCAATAAATGAGGGAAGCAATCTTTTTAATTCTCTTCATTGAGGTCTCGTTGATTATTGTCATGTTTGAGTCGCTGAGGAAGTAAATGGTCATCTTCATAATCTGGGAAGTTAACCTCTTTAATTCTCTTCATTGAGGTCTCGTTGATTATTATCATGTTTGAGTCGCTAAGAATGTAAATATAATCGTTTACATAAACGGCTCGTTTAGCTCCCGACTGGCTTACTGCATGAACTAAATTCAGTTTGTTGTTTTTGTAGCTGAAGATATATCCTCCTTTAGATGCAGGTACGAAAAAGATGCTGTGTTTTTTGTCCAGTAAAAATGCGTGATGGTTGTATAATGCTTCGCTCCAATAATCTGTGAGAGAATACCTGCTTAATTCTTTTGGATGCTCATCGTCGCTCACATCGAACAAAGAAACTTTCACAGATGATCCTTCCCTTCCAATTCCTATAAGTAAGTTATCATTTATTGGATGCAAGTAAGAGCTGTATCCTGATATGTTCAACTGGCCTACAATTTTAGGATCTTTTGGGTTAGAGAGGTCCATTATGAAAAGGGGATCCATTTGCTTGTAGGTTACGACATAAACTTTATCTCCTATAAATCTGACAGCGTAAACTCTTTCATTCGTGCCAAAGTTGTTTGTCTCGCTGATCTTGTTTAAGTTGTTGTCAAGGACGTAAAGTTTATTGTCTGAATTATCCCAAGTTCCCCTTGTTACAACAATCCTTAAATTGTTGTTGAACTCATCCAGGGAGAATTGGTCAAGTAATCTCCCCTCTACATCTGCGGATTTATCTAAACTTAAAGAATCCAAAGGAATCTTTGCGATTCTTGTCCTGTCAAGTTCTTTCTCATGCTCTTTAAAATAATTTTCTAAATCGCTACTGAGCTTTAATCTTTCATCATCACTTAAAGTAAGCGTGTACTTATTTAAGGCAATATCAAGTTCATTTAGCTTTGAATATTCTGAAATATCATAACTTTCTATTTTGTTTAATCTATCAATTAAACTGCTTGGGAGGGAATCCTTATTTTCCAAAATAAATCCTTTCATAATATCATAGTCAGTTTTCCTGTATGACATTGCAGCATAAATATTTTTCTTTGACATGTAAATAGTTGTATCTGATGAGGGTCCTAAAAAGCTGACCTTCTTATCTACCTTTCCTGTGTTTGGGTCTATCTCAAAAACAAAGTAGAGCTCATCCAATTGGAGATCCCCTCGAGGATAATAAATCTCAGTAGGTCTGATTATAACTCCATTAAGAGGGACAATATTGTGATTTTCAAAGTTTAAATTCTTCTCGAGAACGACATAAATCTTATCCTTGTAAGCCCTTGCAGTTATGATATATGAATCATTTAAATTTAAGTTCCATAAAGTTTTGTTTTCCTCAGTATCATAACCGCTTATTTCTTTATTTGATAAGAATACCAGCTTGCCATTCAACATAAGCATATCCCCACTTTTTGGAATTGTTTTTTCTACTTTAGATTCGTTTATTGGAAGAGCGTTTATGACAAATGTTTTACTTTTACCACTGTAAACCCAGTAAGAATAAATTTGAGGGTTATAATAAATACTCTTTCCGTCTGTTTTTACAATGTCTGGTTCGTCAATTCCTTCAACTTGAGTATTTGTTTTTGAATATCTGTAAGAGTTTGAATTTGTTGAGGGTGCGCTTGTTGTTTCTAAACTTCCCGCACTCTTTGCAACTCCATTATTGTCATTTATTTCATTGTTAGAAACTGACAGTAGAGAGT
>JALTEL010000398.1 GCA_027073945.1 Caldifarciminota bacterium
GCATCCTGCAAGCGTAAAAGAAAATACTAAGAAAATTAGCAAAATAAAGATTAGATTTCTTTTTACCATACCCTCCTCCATTTTGTTACTTTTTAAAAATTAGTGTTACTTTCATCTCAAAAAAAAATTAAACTTTACTGTTTCCGTACTCTTCAAGCTTACTTTGCAAACGCTTTAACTCTGTTACAAACGAAAGTTCAGGTTCGTAATCTATAAGAGGGCCGACGTTAGGTTCGTATTCCAACAATTTTTCTTCATAAGGCAAGTGAAATTCTTCCGTAATGTATGAAGCTGCCTCCCCAAAAATATCGTGCACCTTATCTATATCTTTATCGGAACGCACCCTATTTACCACAAGGTGGATGTAAGGAATGTTGAGTTCTCTTGCAAGGATAGCAGAGTGTTTTGCTACCTGTACAGAATTGAATGTAGCATCTGTTATAAGGACTGCCTGCTTAAATCCCTGTGCCAGTGCCCTTCCAAAGTGTTCCACTCCTGCCTGCGTATCCATCAATATTACTTCCCCTTCCCTTAAATTTATATACCTCACTGTTGCATCAAGTAGGGCGTTTTCCGGACACAAGCAGCCAGTAGCAGCCTGGACGACAGTACCCATTACAAGAATATTAACGCCATCGGGTCCTTTTACGCCAAACCTCTCAACGACATCTGAAACATCAGGATTCAGCGAAAGCATCAGTCCCCATCCTTCGCCTGGACGTGCACCTATCTTTTCCTCTATGTAGTCCAGGTTTTTTGTTAGCGGGACGATTCTATCGCTTTCTTCTCTGGGAATTCCTATCGCATATGGTAAGTTCATCTGCGGGTCCTCGTCTACTGCAAGCGTATTAAAGCCTTTCCTTGCAAACAGCCTTGCAAGAATTGCAGTCGTTGTAGTTTTGCCTGCTCCGCCTTTGCCCGTTATTACCACTCTAAAGCCTTTTTCGTTTTCCTTGTGAGTCTTATCTTTTAATGCGTTTGCAGCATCAAAAATTCTCTTTCTTCTTTCGTCTTCTTTTGGCATATTCAACCTCCTTCTATTGAAAAAGGCAGGGGATGAACCCCTACCTTTTAAAGTACTTAGAAATTTCTCCTTTCTTAGAAAGTATTTCCTTTTTCGAAAGAATTTTCCTTCTACAATCCGGGCAAACGTCTTCCAATTCTTCTGCAAGTTTGGGATCCATCTTTTCGTAGGAGAACTCCGTAAATGGTTCAGGTGCAAAATACCTACCACAAATTCTGCACTTCTTCAGCGGAACTTTCGTATTGCTCCAGGACTTCATCACACGCTTATCTTTTACATCCTCAATTTGAATTGCATTCATAGGACAAACCTCTGCACAGGCACCGCATCCCATACAAACAGAGTTCTCTTCAAGATACGGCGTATTAACGCGAGTAAGCCAGCCTCTGCCTATATAGTTCACTGCACTTACTCCCATTATTTCGTCACACACTCTGACGCACTGCCCGCATAAAACACACTTATTTCCAAGTGGATCGAGAGGCTTTACCCTTTCAGCAAAACGGGTCTTTGTAACGCCATATTTTTTTGCTAACTCTTTTATCTCCTCTGAGCCCGGCGCCTCAGCAAGATAAAGTTCAAATAGAACATTTCTGTACTTCTTAATCTTATCAGTATCCGTTATTACCTCAAGCCCTTCGGTTGCCTTGAGCGTGCACGAAGTCGTCATTCCTTTTTTGCCCGGACCGTTTACGACTTCTACCATACAAAGCCTGCAGGCACCGTAAGGAGCAAGAGCCTCATTATAGCACAAAGCAGGAACATCAATTCTTACACGGTTGCAAACGGAAAGAACTGATTCTCCTTCCTCTGCTCTGTAAACTTTGCCGTTTATCTTTATATTAACAAACTTACTCATTGTTTGCCTCCCTTTTTAACAGGGATTGGTTTATCAGGAGTAGGTACCTTTTCCCCAGAAACTTTTACCACGGCATCGAAAGGACAAACATCCATACAGGTTCCGCAGGTTATACACTTACTCTGGTCGATTATATGGACAAGTCCCGGGCCGCCCTCTATTGCACCTACTGGACAATTCTTTGCACAGATCGTGCAACCTCTACACTTATCAGCAATGATGTAATAATCTATTAAAGCTCTGCATACCTTTGCAGGGCACTTTTTCTCCTTAATGTGCGCAAGATACTCATCTTTAAAGTACTTTATCGTGGTAAGCACGGGGTTTGGCGCCGTTTGCCCCAGCCCACAAAGTGAAGTAGCCTTTATTGTTTCAGCAAGTTCTTCAAGTGTGTTTAAGTCTTCCTCTGTACCGTTGCCGTCGGTTATTCGCTCTAAAATTTCGTGCATTCGCTTCAGCCCTTCCCTACATGGCACGCACTTACCGCAAGACTCGTCAACGGTAAACGAAAGGAAATATTTTGCCACATCAACCATACATGTATCTTCGTCCATAACAACAATACCACCTGATCCCATAATAGAACCAACTTCTTTTAAGTGATCGTAATCTACCTGTGTGTCAAACAAGCGCGCAGGAATACACCCTCCAGAGGGCCCCCCTGTTTGAACTGCCTTTATTTTTTTACCTTTTATTCCACAATCTCCTATCTTACACACAATAGTATCTATCGAAGTACCCAGCGGAACTTCCACTAAACCTACCTTATTCACTTTACCTACAAGAGAGAATACTTTTGTGCCGGAATTTCCGGATGCGCCTATCTTTGAGAACCACTCGCCCCCTTTTGAAAGGATAACAGGTATATTACACCAGGTTTCAACATTATTTATATTCGTCGGCATTCCCCACAGACCTTTCTGTGCAGGAAAAGGCGGACGCGGGCGAGGCCTGCCTGGTTTCCCTTCAATTGAGGCAATAAGGGCCGTTTCCTCACCGCAGACAAATGCGCCTGCACCATTTGCAAGCCTGATGTTGAACGAAAAGTCTGTGCCCAGTATTTTGTCGCCTAAAAGACCGTATTCCTCAGCATCCTTTATAGCTTTTTTAAGCCTTTCGATTGCAAGTGGGTATTCAGCCCTCACATATATGTATCCCTCAGTGGCGCCGATCGCGTAAGCACCTATAAGCATTCCCTCAATTACCATATGGGGGTCGGATTCCATTTCGTTTCGGTTCATATATGCACCAGGGTCTCCTTCGTCTGCATTGCAAATAATATATTTTGTATCGCTCTTTTCTTTTTTCGTAAAACTCCACTTCAGTCCTGTGGGAAATCCTGCCCCTCCTCTACCTCTCAATCCCGACTTTTTAACCTCTTCAATCACATCGTCGGGCGCAATACCGTGCAAAACTTTGTACAGAGTATAATATCCGCCTATAGCGATGTATTCGTCGATGTCTTCGGGATTTATGATTCCTGCATCTCTTAAAACAACCTTTTTCTGTCCTTTAAAATACGGCAGGTCAAACCAGTATGGAATATTCTCATAGCCTTTTCCGTAAGAAACTTTACCTGTTATGTGGTCCCACTCTTCTATTTTGCAAAGAGCCATATCTTCAGGAATTTTATTCTCTGCAATCGCATCTGTAATTTTATCGACATCCTCACTATGTACCCTGTGCAAAATAACAAGTGGTTTTCCAGGAAGCACCACATTCACAAGCGGCTCTTCCTTGCAGTACCCTATACACCCAGTCTTTGTAAGAAAAACATCGAGATTTTTTCTCGACAGTGAATCTTTAAGTGCATTAAAAACCGTATCTCCTCCAGCTGCTATCCCACAGGTTGCAAGTCCTACAGCAACTCTTGGCTTATCTTTAGGTATTAACTTTTCGATGCCTATTTGCTTAATCTTGTCCAGATCATTTTTCGTTTGAATTCTCATTTCTCTTTCCACCCATACTTTTTAAGAATCTCACGTACTTTCTTGGGCGTATTGTACCCGTAAATTTTTCCATCGACCCTTATTACAGGAGCCATACTACACGCACCAAAGCAACGTGCTGTATTTACTGTAAAAGAACGGTCCTTCGTTGTAAGCATAAATTTCCCATCAGGAGTTGTTTCTCCAGGAGAAATTTGCAATAACTCTTCTATCGTTTCCAAAATATGTGGCGCTCCCTTTACATGGCACGCCGTACCCATACAAACGGTTATTATGTGTTTGCCAACTGGTTGAAGATTAAAGAAAGAATAAAACGTCGCAAGGCTATATAGCTTGGATAATGGCACTGACAGTACTTTAGATACATACTGCAGATCTTCTTTCGGTAAATAATTTTTCCTATTTTGAATTTCTTCTAATATTCCTAACAATTTCCCGGAAGGAGAGTCAAAAGAGTTTATTATTTTATTTAATTCTTCCTCATTCATCTGTACCTCCAGCAATGGAGCAGGAGAAATAAAATCCTGCTCCATTTAATTCAATTTAAATACCCAAGGCTTTTCTCTTCCTCATAATCTCTGCTTCTAATTTATCAGCAGCTTTTACAGGATCTGGCTCTACAAAGAATGTTGCATTAATAGAATCTCTTAACTTATTTGTCAAAAGATCTACAACATTAGGGCTACCAAATATCTTTGGAGGAATGCCTAAGTGTGTTGTAACACCCGAAGCAACAAAGTACGAACCAATCGAAACAGCCTTTTGAGAATACCACTCAGGCGCAGATCCGACAACAGGAAGATCTTCTATTCCAACGCCCATTTCCTTTGCAACATTTGCAGCTAATACAAGTATTCGTGAACAGTCTACACACGAACCCATGTGAAGTACAGGCGGGATACCTAATGCTTTACAAACAGATTTTAATCCTTCTCCTGCCATATCCGCCGCTTCAGGCAAAAGCAAACCAGCTTTTCCACTTGCAATTGCTGCACAGCCAGTTTCAGCAACGAGGATATTTCTCTTAATAAGCTCTTTTCCAAGTGTCACATGCGCATAGTCTTGTTTTATCTTCGGGTTATTGCATCCGACAACGCCTGCGATACCCTTAATCTTACCAGAAGCAATAGCATCAATTAAGGGCTTGTAAGTTCCACCTAATGCTTTCCTAACTGCTTCTTCTGAAAATCCCGCCATCATCTTTACGGGCTTATCAGGTATCTTTACCCTGTCAGGGTTTCTATTCGGGAAATTTTCTATTGCCATCTTTACAATCTCTTTTGCAGTACTGAGCGCAGTTTCAGGTTTGAATTCCATATAAATCGCTCCAGGTACCTTTGACTTTTCGCTCGTTGCAACAACTTTCGTATGGTAACAACTTGCAGTATGAGTAATAGAGGGGAAAATGCATTGATAATCAATAAGCATTAATTCCACTGCACCAGTTGCTATAGCAAGTTCTTGGTCAAGTATGTTCCCCGCTATCGGAATCCCATGCCTCATAAGAAGTTCATTTCCAGTGCAACACATGCCAACTAGATTTATACCTTTTGCACCTTTTTCCTCAGCAAGTTTTTTCAATGCAGGATCTTCAGCTGCTTTTACTACCATTTCCGAAAGAACAGGGTTATGTCCATGTAAGACAATATTCACTTTATCCTTACTTAAAACAGAAAGATTCACCCATGCAGTATTCGGCGTAGGCGTGCCAAAAAGAATATCAGAACCATCTGTTGCCATCATAGAACCGCCCCAGCCGTCGGAAAGGGATGTTCTTAATCCATGAAGCAAGATATTTGAATAGTCTGCTCCAACACCCATATGAATTCTGTGCGCTGCTTCAACAATTTCCCTATCTACACTTCTTGGCATTATGCCAACCTCGTTCCACATCTTTTTCGTTTTCTCCGGTGCCCTCTCGGCAAGTTGAATCTTATTTTTAATCGTCCCGAATTCGTTAAGCATAGCAAGGGCAAGATCTTTCGCAATTTCTTCTTTCTTCCGCCCTTTTGTCTTTATGCCGTATTCTTCTGCAACAGTTTTTAATTTTATTTCGTCAAGAATCTCGTAACCTTGAGATTTTCCTTCTGCAGTATCCAATAAAACCTCCAAAACTTCTCTACCGTGATCAGAATGCGCCGCAGCACCTACAGAAAGATCGTCAAGTAAGTTTCTTGCAACAATCAAATCAGCAGTTGCGCCACAGACCCCCCTTGTAGGACCGTTACCAAAAGGATCGATCCTACAGGGACCCATTGCACATCTATTGCAGCATACACCTAACTGACCAAAGCCACATTGGGGCTGCTGTTTTGCTAATCTATCCCATACTGTTTCAACCCCATCATACATTGCTTTTTCGATTATTTCCTGATCAGTTTTATCAAGAGCTCTTTTTTCAGCCTCTTTCTTAACTACCAACGGATCAATATACATTTTTATGCCTCCCTTTCTCTTAATCTTCCTTAAAAGGGCCGATTTCGGCCACTTTTGCCATTATATCTCTGAAAGCCTGAACATTTTCTGGTACTTTAGGAACCTCTACTTCTGTCCCTTGCGACTTCAATAATCTCACAGTAAAATCTTTTCTACTGACCTTAATAAGATCGTTTGTCTCACCATACACCAATGCTCCAGTCTTGCATGCTTCAACACACGCAGGCTCTATACCCTTCTTCACCCTGTCAATGCATCCATCACACTTCGCATTAACTTCTCTCTTAAACTTCACCTGATAGACCTTTTCAAACTGAATAACACCAAAGGGACATGCTATTGCACAGGCTTCACAATGGATACATTTCTCATAATTTACGAGTACTGTGCCAGAATCTTCATCTCTATAAATCGCATTAGTAGGACACACCTGCATACAAGGCGCTGGATCACAATGTCTGCATCTATTTGGGAATGTAAGAAAGTTGATTCCAGTTTCTACATGGATCCGTGGTTTAGAAATAGGCACTTCTTCCAACATACTAAAAAGATCCTTGCTTTGAGAGTGTTCAATCGCACAAGCTACTTCGCAATGCCTACAACCAATACATTTCTCTGGATTTACCAGCACGGTCTTCATAAGCAAACCTCCTTTCTATAAACTTTTAATCTACCATTTAAGGTTTACCACTTAAAATGTAAAGATACAATAGTAAAGTGGTAAATTTGACATTTTCCACAAATGTATAATTAATAGTAGTT
>JALTEL010000399.1 GCA_027073945.1 Caldifarciminota bacterium
CGGAAGAAAAACTTTCCAGATTGTGGAGCTGTTTGGAGTTGTAGATAAAATACTTGGCCTTTTTATGATAGCTTTCTAAAAAATGTTCTGCCGTTATTTCCAGTGATTTATAAACTCCTTCCCGGATGGCAATGCTCGGAACCACAACGATGAACTTACTCCAGCCGAAGCGCTTATTCATCTCAAAGATAGTTTTGATGTAACAATAGGTTTTGCCGGTACCGGTTTCCATCTCCACATCCAGATGATAGGGAGAAATTGCCAGGGCCTTCTTTGTATAGGCTTTATCAAAAACAAATTCATTTTTCTTGATTGTTTTAAATTCGTTAATTGACTGAGATTGCGGTAAGTTCTGGTTTCGTTGAACCGCTTGAATATTTTCCAGAAGTTGTTGTTCCGTAAGGGCAAGGTCTGCATTCTTAAAGCCTGACTCTTCAAAAGAAGAAGTCTGATAATACCCTTGTGCATTTCTATTTTTTGCCCCAGGATCAATGCGGTAACTGATTCCTGCTGTATTTGGCTGGTCTATAAAACAACCCACCACCGCTTCCATGGCGCGTGTTTGAAAGGCCTGTTTCTTGAACTTGAGTTTCATGAAAGGCCTCCGTTTCTGACCACAGAATACACAGAAAGAATTGAAACCACAGATGGACACGGATTAACACAGATGTTTTTCCACCACGAAAGGCGCGAAAGTTTATTATTCATGATTGCCTCCTTTTTTATTTGAGGCTTCGATCTGTTTTACGGCTTTATCAAAATCTGATTCAATGCACTGAGTCTTGTTGAACTTTTCATATTCGGCAAACGCCTTTGCTTCAGCCTGTTTGCGGGAAACCGAGCCATAGCCTTCCAGTATTTTATATTCATTAAACTCCAGAAAACGGTTTACACTCTCGGCAAAACTTTCCATCGTGAAAGTCGTGCGGTTTTCAATAATCCGCTCGATATAGTCAAAAAAGGCTGCAACGGTTCGTTCAAGCTTTTTGATTTCGCCTTCCTTCAGGTAATTCTTGCCAATGTTGGTATCGGATTTGATAACACGGCCGTCAGGAGCATTTTTGTAGGTCTGCATTCCCATCAGAGGCTTTTGAGCATCAGCATTGAGATAGATAATTTCTGAAGCTGTGTGCCCAGTAATGGCGAAGTGGAATTTATCCTGAACATGGGCATAGAAATTCCGGGTAGTCTCCGAATTTGGGTCATAATCGATACTGCACTCAGCAAAAATATCGGTAATCTGCTGATAAATGCGACGTTCAGATGCACGGATAGAGCGGACGCGTTCCAGCAGCTCCCTGAAATAATCCTTGCCAAAGAAACGCCCGTTTTTCAAACGTTCATCATCCATGGCAAAGCCCTTGATGATATATTCTTTGAGAAGTTGAGTTGCCCAGATACGAAACTGTGTTGCCCTGGAAGAGTTTACGCGGTAACCGACGGAAATGATGGCGTCAAGATTATAGAATTCAATCTTTCGGTTGACTTGCCGAGAGCCCTCCTGTTGAACTGTTTCCAAAATGGAAATAGTTGCTTTTCTCTGAAGTTCTCCACTCGTATAGATATTATCAAGATGTTTAGAAATAGCCGGAACCCCAACGCCAAACAATTCGGCAATACGTTTTTGCGGGAGCCAGATGGTTTCGTTGTAAAGAATGCACTCCACCTTCACCTGTCCATCCGGAGCGGTATAGAGAAGAAAGTCGGTCAACTCGTCACGAGTAGTCAACCGTCGCAATTCTGTATTTTCGGTGTTTTCCGTGATTTTACCCAATTTGTGTTTATCTATATTCATCTGTGGCTCTTCCTTTGTGCTGAACTATCGAGGAATCCTTATGAGTTGCTTCCCATTCTGCCTGAGCTTCTTCCAGTTGTTTCTTTAATGCTTCTTTATCAGGAAGATACAGCTGATATTCTGAAGCATAAATATTGACGTTTTCAGGCAAGGTGAGTTCTACCAGTTCATCACTTTTGCTCAGGCAAAGTAATATGCCAACCGTTGGCTTTTCGTCGTCTGTTTTCACAAAGCGGTCGAAGTAGTTGACATACATTTGCATTTG
>JALTEL010000400.1 GCA_027073945.1 Caldifarciminota bacterium
TCCCGGGAAACAGGATATTGCCTGGAGCAACACAGTTGACCCGAATTTTATACTTAGCTAATTTATACGATAGGTTCTTTGCAGTGGAAATTAATGCCGCCTTGGCCGCCTCATAGGCAACAGGCGCTCCGAGCGTTTCCAGTCCGGCGATGGAAGCAGTAATAATAATAGAGCCTTTGCCATTTTTTATTAGATAAGGGATTGCCTCCCGGACAATTCTAATATTTATTATCAGGTTTATGCTTAGAAGCCTATCCCATTCCGAATCTGGTAAGTCATAGCCAGGTTTGGCACGACCGCTGCCAATATTTGCCACAACAATGTCAAGCGCCCCAAAAATCTTTATCGTTTGGCCAAGATGGCCTTTAATTTTTTCTGTGTCACTAAGATCACCTGAAAGTCCCAAAATATTCTCAGGGCTATATCTCTTCTTTAATTCCCCCACTGTTGTCTGTAGAGTTCCTTTATCTCTTCCCGTAACAACTACCCGGGCACCTTCCTTTAAAAATCCCTCGGCAATGGCCTTTCCTATTCCCCTGCTGGAGCCAGCAACAAATGCCACCTTATCTTTTAAACCAAGTTCCATTATCCGCCATACTTTCGGAGATATTCCAACACAAATTCTCTATTCTTCTTATTCCACGAAATTTCATCATCGCCACGCGCTGCCTGCAAGATATAAGGTCCCTTATATCCAACTTTGGCGAGCATTGAGAAGCATGTATCGAAATCTGTATCACCCGTCCCAAGAGGAACGGTCCCTCCACCTGAAATTCTATCCTTGATATGTACATTTTTAATTCTACTACCAAGAGCTTGTATTTCTTTTTTTATGTCAAAACAAAGGGCTGTCCTATCACCTGTATCATATGTAAAACCAACGTATTTTTTATCGAATCTTCCCAAAAAAGGAACTAATTTCTTTAATGGATAGTCAGATTCAAAAGTTAATTTCATCCCATATTTTTCCAATAATGGGAAAAGGTCCAAGATAGCAGAAGTAAATATAGTTTCTTCTTCAAAGGTTGTTATTCTACCATTATCCACCAAAGGTAACATTATCGACTCAAGACCAAACATTCCACATGCATGAATAATTTCACTTAATTGAGCAAATCTTTCCTTCTTTTGCTTACAATCTTTTTTATAGAACGGTGCTTCCATTAAATAATCAACAGTGCAAGTGATAACTTCTACGTCTGTAGATTTTGTAATTTCTTTTATTCTTTTTCGACCCGTCTGGTTTAGAATGGGATTATTTGATAAATTTTCAATTTGTACGAGCCATTCTATATAGGAAAATCCTAATTCTCTTGCTCTAAAAAATTCCTCTTCCCAAGTCTCCCATGGAAAGGCCTGTATCTTCCCCCCAACGGGCGGGGATAACCTACCCTGCATGATACCAATAGAAAAGACCTGAGACATTATTTATTTTATTCCCGTTCCCAATATCATTTTATCTTCCGCCCCTGGAATATCAAACAGTCCCCTAACATATTAGCATTAATTAAAGCTTCATACTCTTTTTCTACTTTTTTATAAAAATTATTTATTTCTTTTTCTAATGCAGTATTTCCATCTGTCGGAACTGGTGTTGATAAGGCTACGCCAGCAGAAGATTGCGGCTTATGATTTTGGTGCCACCAAACATGATTGAAAAACGGATACATCAAAAAACTGATAACTCTCCCATCAAAACCACATTCACGACACAGCAAAAGGAGAGAGTCTTTGGTAAAATAGTGAATATGCGCCTTATGATAATAAAATTCCTGATAGCTTGAATTTTTATAAGTACTCAACAAAACATCATCATGATTTGGCACTTCTATATGTATTAGTCCATTCCCACGTAATACATCAAAACACTTCTTTAAAAAAAGTCAGGGAGAAACAACATGTTCTAATACCTCGATCCCTACAATCACATCATAATATTCGTCAGGCAATTCTGCCTCTTCAAATGTTGAATTGAATATCTTAGCCTTCTTATTATTCTTCAGCACAAATTCAACATCCTTTTTATTAGGTTCAACACCATGACAAATTGCAACCCCAGCATTTGCGACCTTATTTAAAATACCTCCAAAAGAACATCCAATTTCTAAAAATCTTGTTTCCCTTGTGAGATTTGATGAAAAAGTTTGAAATTGTTTTTCATTTAAATCATTATAAATTGCCAAATGTTCAGAAGGTGACACTCTTTCCTCAATCTTTGCCCCAAACTCCTTTCTATAGCCTTCACTATAATAATTTTGCTCTTCCCAGAATTGGACATCAAGAATACCATGCCCAGTTTTTTCATAAACCCATACGATAGCATCCCTGCCATCCCTTAATACGACCTTTTTACACAAGTAATCTTTCGGTGACGTATTGCTAAAACCAGTTTTTACTAAAAGATTTTTATCGATAAAATCCATTTATATTCTCCTTAAAACAGACTATAATAATACCTCAACAAGTTCAATCAACGTCCCCTCTGGTGCCCTACAAAAGGTCACCTTCGCATAACCATCTGGTGATAATTGTGGAGGTGAATTGAATTGAACCCCCTTATCTTTAAGCCTCCTATACTCAAAATCTATATCATCAACAGTAAAAGCTATATGGGAAGGTCCTATTCTGAAAATTTCATACATATTTTGTCTCGCAGGGTGAGAGTGATATTTTAATAATTCTATCAACTGGTTGGATGGAGAAATCATTTTGACCGTCGTAACCTTTACATTTTGTAGCGACGAAATATTGTCAATATAACTTCCTGTTTCTTCCATCTGTTTCACAATCTGAAAACCAAGGATATCACGATAAAAAAGAAGTGATTCCTCTAAGTTGGCGACAACAATGCCGGTATGTCGGATGTCTTTGATCATTTCATCTTCTTACCCATAACTATAAAAAATGTTCGTATTATTCCATTGCCAATATAATTCGGCATAGAATCTGTATATCTATCACGAATTATTTTTGAAGAAAAACCTGCTCTCTCAAACGCTAGAAAAATATCATTAAATGAAAATTGATGTATATTATAATATACTTTCGCTCCTTTCTTCATTCGTATTGACTTAATAGGTTTTTCCCCCATAAATGTCCTTATTAAAATTAATGAATTGGTAGACTGTAGCATATTATCAAGGGCTGGATAAAGGTACTCTAAGTGTTCCAGAGTAGCACTGCATACAGTGATATCACAGACAGGTGGTTTTTCTATAGCAATATTAAGTTTGAACAACCTTTTAGATATTTCTGGAAATATCTTCTTCGCTTCTTCAAGATAAATCTCATCTAAATCATACCCAAAATATTGAATATCATTTATCTTACGTTTTTTTAAACCTTTCCAGAATTGGCCAAGATTACATCCTATATCATTTAACAATAATTTCTTCCCAAGAACAATATTATCTAAAATGATATCTAAAAATTGTTCAACCCACGTCAAATAATGATTCTTTACACGATCAATACATAATTCCAGGTATTCTTTATTTTGAGATTCTTGAAACATAATGACTCCTTTCTTATTAATTCAGTTCTTCTATAGATTTATCTAGCACATCAAGGCCTTCCACTAAAGCTTCATCAGGTATAGTAAGCGGTGGACCAATTTTAATGGATTCTCTTCCTGTATGGACGAGAAGCAAACCCTTTTGCATTGCCTTTTCACAAACTCGACTTGGGAATATTTTATCTGGTTTTCCTGTCTTCGGATCTTTAAAGAGAATACCTGCAAGCAACCCTTTCCCAAAAACATAGGAAATTCTATCTGCATATTTCGTTTTAAGATTATCAAGATATTGATGGAGAAGCTTGCCCTTTCTTGCTGATTCTAAAATTAAATTTCCATCTTCTAACATCTCCAAATTGGCCAACCCAGCAGCACATGAAAGAGGATTTGCAGAATGGGTACTGCTCATCGAGCCAATTTCAGGCAAATCCATTATTTTTTGACTTCCGATAACAGCTGATAAGGGCAAACTTCCACTCAATGCCTTGCCAAGGCAGAGAAGATCAGGCTCAACATCATAATGTTGATACACAAACAACTTTCCACTCCTTCCAAAACCACCCTGAATTTCATCGAAGGTAACTAAGCAATCATATTGTTTTGCAAAATCTACAAGTGCCTTAATATATGCAGTAGGATAAAATATGGCTCCCCATCCCAGGTAAGATTCGATAATAAAACCTGCAATATTATCGAAATCTAACCCTTTTGCTTTTAAATCTTGCATATCCTTTTCGAATTGTCTTGACCAATCATAGCTATTGTCAAGGTAATTTTTTACATTCCACGGAAAAGGGAAGGGTAAATGATACATTTTTGGGTCCTTATAGCCAATCCAGGCAGATTGAGCGGGATCCCCTCTTAGCATTTCAGCGCCCATGGTGCGGCCATGCATAGCACCTTGAAATGAAATGATAGCAATTTTTTTTGGTCTAATTTTTTGACCATACATTCTCATCAATTTCAAAGCACACTCAGTTGCTTCAGTACCCGCTGACAATAAAAAGGCCTTCTCAAATTGACTTGGTGTTATTTCTATTAATTTCTTTAAAAATTTCGCACGAATTTCATGAGGAAATGTATATGTATGTAGGAGCCTATGATCTATGGTCTTCTTGAGAGCAGATCTAATATGAGAATTAGCATGTCCCGTATTCGCTACAAAAATAGTTGACGTAAAATCGATCCAGCAATTGCCACACGAATCATAGATCTGAAAATCTTCGGCCCTATCCCAGACTACTGGAAGTTGGCCATGCATTGAGCGTGACTCATATTTTTCCAGATCAATCAAAACCTTCAATGTCTCTGGCGAAGGAATGGCCGTTTTTATTCTCCGGTATTTCGTACTTATATACGGAACATGAACTGGACCTTGTGAAAATTGGTACCCCATAGCAGTATCCTCTCTATCCAAAAAGTTTTTTAATTGCTGAGGGTTCTTTAGTTAGTTGATATTCCAAATATGAAAAATCCTCCACTGTATCTACCTCAGTAACACGAGGAGTAATATAGGCGAAAACTCTATTCCCATGTATCTTATTATTCTTTATAACATAAGATGTCCTGATTACGTCAACATAACCATTTGCCTGATACGTTTTTTTAAACATTTGCCGAGGACCATTGGCAGTATCCAGATCAAATGAATTCGAGCAAACAAGCATTAGACAATTTTGTTCAATCTCAAAGGTTTTATAAGCAGATTCTGACATTTCATGAACGGATCTCAGAGAAGTTGAATCGGGACAATTCATTAAAGAAATAATTGCTTCTTTAACAACTTTAGGATCCCGTAAAGGAGTAGTTGGCCTAAGATGGACAATATATTCAGGTTGAAAGTTTTCATTATCCTTCAACCAGTCCAACATATGCTTTATAAATTCATAATCCGTGCTTCTATCACCGGAAAATTCCTCAGGTCTCAAGACGGGTACTTCTGCGCCATATTCCTTGGAAATAGCTGCATAAGTCTCAGAATTAGTAGAAACTATTACTCTTCCAATTAACTTTATTTTTTTGGCAACCATGATACTATAGGCTAAAAGTGGCTTGCCTGCTAATAACTTAATATTCTTATCAGGAACCCCCTTCGAACCAGAACGTGCAGGAATTAATGCAATAATATCTTTACCCATATTTCTTCTCTCTTTATCTATGTGAAGCAAACGGTATATGTGCCCTGAGTTTTTTGGCAACGGGAATTTCTTTATGATTGATTATATCAATTCTGCCATCTCCCATTGCCTTTTCTATCTTTCTTATAGCCCCTACCAGCATACGGAATCCAGCCGGTTCAACCGATGCCGCCTGGTCAGATCCATACATGGCCCGATCGAGGGTAATATGTCTTTCCAGTGAAGTAATTCCGAGCGCCGCCGCTGCATAAGATACAGCCAGCCCGACTTCGTGTCCGCTGTATCCCACACTGCATTTATAGCGCTCACGCAGGGTTTTGATTCGGTTAAGATTGGCATCCTCGTCATTCATGGGATAGGTAGAGACGCAATGCATTAGCTCAAAAGGGCATCCTGCTTCTCTAAATATTTCTACAGCTCGATCAATCTCCTTAAAGGTGCTCATCCCTGTGGAGATAAATGTATGCTTTTTCTCTGAGGCAACCTCTCGGAGCAAATCCTCATATACAATCATTGCAGAGGCTATTTTATTATACTTCAGATCAAACTGGCGCAGGAACTTCTGGCTTTCAATATCCCATGCGGAGGCAAACCACTCTATCCCCTTTTCTTTGCAATAGGCGTCAATCTCCTTGTATTCGTCCAGTCCGAACTCAAGCCCTTCCTTTTGTGCACGTTGGGTGGTTCCCCAAGGGCTTTCTCGCGGTGAATCGAGGAATTCCTTCGTATAAACAAGATCAATAGTCCTTTTCTGAAATTTAACGGCATCAGCACCGGCCTCTTTTGCCACATCGATTAGCCGCTTTGCTATATCGACATCTCCATTGTGGTTAATGCCAATCTCTGCAACGATAAAAATAGACATTTTTTAACCTCCTATTTGAAACAATTCTCTTTCCACAATCTCACAGATGATATGCCCAATGAGGATATGGGCTTCCTGGATTCTTGGTGTTGACTCTGATGGAATACATATACAATAATCCGATAATTTGCAAATTAAACTGTCTCTATTATTACCTGTAAGCCCTATGGTTTTAATACCCAAATTTCTGGCGACTTTTATAGCTTCAATAACATTTGTTGAATTTCCACTTGTCGAGATAGCCAAAAGCACATCCCCCCTATTTCCCTTTGCCTCAACTTGCCTGGAAAAAACGTTATCAAGGGGGACGAATGAGGGACGTTGGTAAGTTTGTTAAGTTATTTTTCAACATATCGAATCTGTAAGGTTAGAGGGCGTTAGATGAGCCAGGACGTGAATGGGGGACGTTGTTTCATATTTCCATTTATGCCAATTCTAAGTCCTTTTTATTTTTAGACAGGATCTACAGGATTAACAGGATTTTTTATCTTTCTCCCTTC
>JALTEL010000401.1 GCA_027073945.1 Caldifarciminota bacterium
AAAATAAATTTATAGGAGGTAGGATATGTCACAAATTGATGACGTAATTGCCAAGGTGAAAACCGTGGACAAAGACCAACCAGAATTTATCGAAGCAGTTACAGAAGTCTTAACCAGTCTTAAACCCACAGAGGAGAAACACCCGGAATTTGTCAAGGAAAAGATCTATGAAAGAATCGTTGAACCTGACAGAATTATTATGTTCCGCGTTGCCTGGGAAGATGACAACCATGAAGTACAGGTGAACAGAGGCTACAGAGTTCAGTTTAACAATGCAATTGGTCCTTACAAAGGCGGACTGAGATTCCACCCGTCTGTAAACCTGAGTATTGTCAAGTTCCTTGGCTTTGAGCAAATCTTTAAAAATTCATTAACCACCCTTCCAATGGGTGGAGGAAAAGGTGGCTCTGATTTTAATCCTAAAGGTAAAAGCGACAGAGAAGTAATGCGCTTTACCTATGCATTTATGAGGGAACTGTTCCGCCACATTGGGCCAGACACAGATGTCCCTGCTGGCGACATTGGTGTAGGCGGACGAGAAATTGGCTTCCTTTATGGCTATTATAAGAAAATTAAAAATGAACATACAGGTGTTCTTACCGGAAAAGGCCTTGAGTACGGCGGAAGTTTAATCAGGCCTGAAGCAACGGGTTATGGAGTTGTTTACTTTACGTCTGAAATGCTTGCGACAAAAGGGATGGATTTGAAAGGTAAAGTCGTTGCCGTGAGTGGTGCAGGAAATGTTGCACAGTATGCAATTGAAAAGGCTACTCAGCTTGGCGCAAAGGTTATCTCCGTATCTGATTCTAACGGTGCTGTAATTGACGAAGAAGGTATCGATGTAAAGAAACTTGCATACATTATGAACCTTAAGAATGTAAAGCGTGGAAGAATTCGTGAGTACCCAACCGAATATCCACATGCAAAATACTACGAAGGCAAATCTGTATGGGATGTGATTAGAGACGAAGGCTTGAAAGTGGACATCGTGCTTCCGTGTGCAACGCAGAACGAAATACATGCAGACCATGCAGAAGCATTTGCGAAGAGTAAAGTAATTGCAGTCGTAGAGGGTGCAAATATGCCTTCCACTCTTGATGCAATTCATATCTATAAAGATAGCGGCATTATGTTTGGACCTGCAAAAGCAGCAAATGCAGGCGGAGTTGCAGTTTCCGGGCTTGAAATGTCTCAGAACAGTATGAGGCTCTCCTGGACGAGAGAAGAAGTGGACAGCAAGCTCCGTGAGATTATGCAGAAAATCCACAAAGCATCCCTTGAAGCAGCAGCTGCGTACGGTGCACCTGGCGACCTGCTCGTAGGTGCTAACATTGCAGGATTCCTTAAAGTAGCAAAGGCGATGCTCGCATACGGAGTTATATAGACATTTAATTTAATTGAGTTTGGGCCCGCCGAAAGGCGGGCTTTTTTGTACACTATTTTGCGAAAGAATGATATCTTTTAAAATGTGATGGAGGTGATGCAAGGTGACGGATATTCGTAAAGCAGTAATTCCTGTTGCAGGGTTTGGAACTAGGCTTCTTCCCGCAACGAAAGCTCAGCCAAAGGAGATGCTTCCTATTGTAGATAAACCTGCCGTTCAGTATGTTGTGGAAGAAGCAGTCCAATCTGGAATAGAGAACTTGCTATTCGTAACGGGAAGGGGCAAGCGTGCGATAGAGGATTACTTTGACTATGCTGTGGAACTTGAAAGAGAACTTGAATCGAAAAATAAAACCGAGCTATTAAATATTGTGCGTAACATTAGTGAAATGGTGTCGATTTACTATGTAAGGCAAAAAATTGCAAAGGGCCTTGGAGATGCAATCTGGCATGCAAAAGGTTTTATTTCTAACGAGCCGTTTGGCGTTTTGCTTGCAGACGATATTATCGATTCAGATATTCCTGTATTGAAGCAGATGATAGATGTTTACAAAGAACATCCCGGAGTTATTCTTGCCGTAATGGAAGTGCCTATGCAGGACACAAAGCTTTACGGAATAATAGAAGGAAAGAAAATTTCAGATGGACTGTATCAGGTAAAAGACCTTGT
>JALTEL010000402.1 GCA_027073945.1 Caldifarciminota bacterium
AAATTTTATTTTTTTGAAGGCAAAATTAAAAGCGGTACCAAATATTAAAGATACTATTATATAAAATCCTAGATATCCTATTTTTTTTCCAACATATGGAATTGAAAAAGGCAGTTTAATAAAAACCAATTTCGGAGGACGAATTAATACATTTGAATTTTCGAAGTTCTTCTTAATTTCAGAATTGCTCCCTATTGGAATATTTATCTTGTGGCTACCAACAAAAACTTTGCAATCTTTACTTCCAACCGTGTAATAACCTGAGATAGGTGCAGAAGAATTTATTCCAAGACATGTTGAATTCACAAATGCATTTCCATTTATATCTACAAACACTTGATCTCCAACAGAGATTGGAGCATAGGAGTAAGCATGAGCAAGCCACATTAAAACCAAGATGAAAACGACTGTAGTATATATCAGTGGTTTGTATGATTCCTTAGTCACGAACAAACTATCACTTATTATCTGGTTTTGTAATTCTTTGTATTCTTTGGAATCTGGAGACAATCCCTTTATTTTCTTTTGATTTTCGCTCATCCTCTTCCTTGCTTCTTCCATTTTCTCTTCGTTTGTAACTAACTTCGTGACTATCGCATTGAATGCTGACAAAACGAGTGCTATTAAAGTTACAACTAATATTGCATTCATCCTAACACCTTTCTAACCATTGGGTTCATCTCTTCCATGTACTGCTTTTTCATATTCTCATAAAATGAAATCATTATCATAACGGTAAGAAGAATTCCAGTCCCTCTACTCAACGCTCCGAGTACATCGGCAATTGTAGCAAGAATTCCAACAGTGATTCCACCCAAGATTGATAAGGGTATTATATACCTGGCAAGCACCCTCTCAAGAATTCTCTTATCCGCTCTATATCCTGGAATTGTAAATCCAGAAGATAGAATTTGGTCAGCAACAGAAGATGGATCCTGTCCACCTACTTGTAACCAAAGATAAGAAAATATTGTTGCTCCGACCATCATAAATGCAGCATAAACTAGTATTACGATTATCTGATCAGGGGTTATTCCACCCATTAACTGCTGAAGTCTAGGTGGGTTGAGATACTTAACCAATCCAGATACCGGTATCATTACACCGGATGGGTCCCTCTCATATGTTCCAAGTATCGGCATTCCTGCTGCGTAAAGAGTTGAACCGAGAACCTGAGTTACAGCCAACAGAGATGCAGTGAGAATTACAGGGATGTTTGAAGTATAGAACCATTTTATTGGCCACTTAAACCTATACCTCACATTTCCCATCGAAAGTGGAATATTTGCTTGAACATCCGAAAAGTAAACTGCAACGACAAAGACAACTATTGTTGATATTATCGAAATTACATACGGGGTAGCAAGCATTCCAAGACCTTGACCAAGGTAGTAAACTATTGCAGGTAAAGCCCCTGCTGGAACACCTTGGTATGACAATGGATTAATTAACCTAGCAACTATTTGCCTGCTCACACCTGCTGCAATGAAGAGGGAAATTCCAGAACCTATTCCCCACTTTGAAGAAATTTCATCCATCAACATCAAAAGATATCCCGCTGCAGCAAGTTGTAACAACATTATAATCTTCGTCGATAAGAATGGATTTATCGGGTGAAGAGCACCAGAAAATACATATCCTCCATTTTCTAAAAATATGAAAAGTATTGAAAACCATTTCTGGTATTCCTGATACTTCTTTCTTCCCTCTGGTGTTTTCAAATCCAATTTTATTATATCGGCACCAACTAATACTTCTGCCATAATTGATCCTGTGATTATTGGTCCAATACCCAATGTCAGCAATGTTCCAAACTTTGCTGCCAACAACACAGAGAAGATTTCATATCTTACTTTGTAATGCGGATCAATTCCCCATATCGGAGTCATTGCCATTGCAAAATAAACGATTAATATTATTGCAGTCCAAAAAATTCTGGTTTTTAGGGTTATCCTACCATATGGTTTTCTTACTTCGGGTAAATATCTAGATAAGTTCAACATTTCCACCAATTTTTTCAATCTTTGACTTTGCACTTTCAGTTATAT
>JALTEL010000403.1 GCA_027073945.1 Caldifarciminota bacterium
TCACAGGGAAAAAACTTGACAAAAAGGTATACTATAGGCATTCAGGCTATCTTGGACATCTAAAGAGCACGACGGCACGCAAAATGCTTGATAAAAAGCCGGAAGAAGTAATTCGGTTGGCAGTAAGACGTATGCTACCCAAAAATCGCCTGGGACGTCATCAGCTCAAAAAACTCAAGATCTATACCGGCCCAAGGCATCCACACCAGGCGCAGATGCCTGAACCACTTCAGCTTACTGCTAACTAGTGCCCGGTTGCTCTCAAATTAAGATCTATTACAAAATACATTTGGGCAATTTTTTAATCCACAGATTTCGCAGATTACACGGATTGCTCTGATCATCATGAAAAATGACGCGGAATCTATAGGTTTTATTTCCCCGCAGCTTGCTGCGATAGAAAGGATGTAGTCATTTTGATACCCCGTGGTGTGCTACGGGGTAGTTCAATGAATATCCTCATGGGAAGCCACAAGCCAAATACCCTTCACGATAGCACTAGTTCTATAGACATAAGACATTTGGTGCAACTTCTCTTTTTAAGTATCTGTCTGTTTCTTGGCATTAGATTTTATCTATTTGTCAGTCAGCTTGCTTCCGGTGCACATGTAACCATTGAGAGGCCTCCCGGAGTAGAGGCCTTTCTTCCCATAAGTGCCCTTGTAAGTCTGAGATACTTTCTTGTAACTGGAATTATCAATAAAATTCATCCATCCGGTCTGATAATCTTCCTAATGATCTGTGCCACTGCAATCATGTTTAAGAGGGCATTTTGCAGTTGGATCTGTCCCTTTGGCCTTTTATCCGATTATCTCGAAAAACTTCATTCATATATATTTGGCAGATCGATCAAACTCCCGCCATGGTTAGATATTCCCTTAAGAGGGATCAAATATATCCTTGCCAGTTTTTTTATCTGGAGCGTATTTGTGCAAATGCCCGCTGCCGGCCTTGAGCAATTTATCAGGGGCCCTTTCAATACCTTTGCAGATGTTAATATGCTGGAATTTTTTACACATATGTCTATTACATCTTTCCTCGTTATTATGGCACTTATAATAAGTTCAACAATTATAAATCGTTTCTGGTGCAGATATCTGTGCCCCTACGGCGCGCTCCTTGGCATTCTCGGTCTCTTAAGTATGGGGAAAATCAAACGAAATGAGCACAAGTGTGTAAAATGTGGGAAGTGTGAGAAGGTCTGCCCCGGTATGATCTCCATCATGGAAAAAGAAAAAATAAATTCTCCTGAATGTTATGCATGCCTAAAATGCGTTGATATATGTCCCAAAAATGCCCTCGATTTTTCAATTGTCTCCGAAAATTTATCGATAAATAAAAAAATAATTGCGCTAGTATTGATTGTTTTTTTTACACTGGGTATCATTACCGCGGAGTTAAGTGGTCACTGGTACAATAATGTCCCTGTGATGGCTTACAGGCAGTATGTTATAGAAAGCAGAATATCACCAAATATTCACAAATAATTTTTTGGGAACTAAGTAGAGGATTAAGATAAACATGGAAGAGATGCGTTATTATGGTACTGGAAAGAGAAAAACTGCTATAGCCCAGGTATGGATATCTCCTGGCGAAGGAAATATTACGGTTAATGGCAGGTCTTTTGATGAATACTTTGACATAGATACTGCCCGTATTGTTGCGGAACAGCCCTTTGTGGTCACCGACACTAATGGCAAATTTAATACCGTAGTTAGGGTAAAGGGCGGTGGAAAGAGTGGCCAGTCTGAGGCAATTCGTCATGGTATAGCCCGCGCGCTCCTGATGGCGAACGATGAATACCGCATTCCCTTAAAAAAGGCCGATCTCCTTACCAGGGATGCCCGGGTAAAAGAGCGCAAGAAATATGGACTTGCAGGGGCCAGAAAACGCTATCAATACTCCAAACGATAAATTCGTAACTTCTCAATAAGTCCTGGCGTAACCGTTCGCGTCTCCGGCCAGCGGTAGCTTTTTTCAGGGTTTCAGTGCGGATTAATGGGCAGAGTGCTCTGATCTTGTGCATCAAGCGATGCTCCTGAAAC
>JALTEL010000404.1 GCA_027073945.1 Caldifarciminota bacterium
GTATGGGAGAGAGAACTATATCAGCGTTCATCTTTTTTGATCCTTTTAATCAACTTGATGATATCGGTCGTGTGATAAACGCTTGATAGATAAACGACGAACACAAGCGAAAGTGCCAACACGGCAAACCCAACGACAATGGATGTTATGATCATGGCTTGTGGGAGTGGATCCACTCTTTCTATTGGCAAGGTAAGGAGAGGAGGCAAAGGCCCTGTGTAACCTATCAGCACGAAAGATAGGGTTACCGCGGTTTCCAACACTCCGAGCCCGATGAGTTTAACGAGTAAATCTCTTTTAACGAGTACTATCACAATGCCAATGACCATCGTTATCATAGACAAAAAAAGGTTAAAACTCATCAAGTGCTCTCCTTCCGTTTGGAAAATTCGTAGAAGATCGCCCATCCTCCAACGAAAACTTTGAAACCAATTGAACTGTTCAAGAGCAAAGCACCTCTACCACTGAAAAGTTGTCCCATTTTGCCAACTTGAAAACCGGGTGCAAAAAATCCACCATTTACATTGGCGAAGATCGCGTAAGCCACCACGACAAAAAGGACGAAATTTTCAAGCCACTCCAATTCAAGGCGTTTCGTCATTGCATGAATTTTTTCACTTCCGACTGCCATCGTAAGAACAATTATTCCGCTTGCACTTATCGCGCCACCGCTGAACGCGCCGCCCGGCTGCAAGTGCCCCGTTATTGCGGTGTATATTCCCCAGGCAAGGGTTAAAAAGCCCAACAAGATCAATTCAAATTGGATAAGTAGCGACTTGTCCACGGGGATGCTCCCGCTTTCTTTCACTCTTTTCGAATAGAAAGAAACCCCCGTTATTGCAACGGAGAATATCAAAACCTCGAAAAGTGTATCGTACAACCTGAAATTCAAATAAATGGCGCTGACAATGTTTGCACTGCCGTCGTAAAATTCTGTTACAAGTGGGTAGTGGTTCGCGTTATGAGGGGTAAATTTTGTAAAGGGTGCAAGTGTTAAGAGAATTACGAGCGATACGATTGCCACAATTATGGATATCTTTCTCATCTTATATGCCTTTCCACCATTTCTCGAAGTTTTCCGTTTTCTTTTATGTTTTTTAAATACTCATTAAGAGAGTCAAGAAGTTCAGGCTCGTCGTTAATCACAGCAAAGGAGTAGAAAAAACCATTTTCTTCATGTTTAGGACTTGGAACATTATGACCCTCTAAAGATGAATGCAAATACCTTATGAGATCGACGTTGAAGTTCTTTATCTTTCCGATTTCAAAAGCCTTTAACGCATCTAAAAAGGTGTTAAAACCGCCCAGAAATGACGATTTTTCATCATCATTTTCGAAATAAAGCATTTTCGTTTCAAGAAAACCATTGGTCATTTTTACGTGATCGTTTTCATGAGCGCTTACAAGAGCGGCAGCCACGATTTCCGTTTTTCCCTCTTTGAGCATCTCTAAAGCCTCGTTTGGAGTTGATTCAACGACTCTCAATTCTAAATCGTGTGCTTTGCAGTACGAACTTAAAAATTCAAGTTCGAGCTCGTCGATCGATCGATCGATCTTCACCATTGTAACCCATAATTTCCCTTTATGCTGAAGAACAACCATGTACAAAAAGATCGTGAACACCATTCCTATGGATGCCTCAGCCAATGCCACATCGGGTGCGGCGTAAAGCGAAAAGACGACAACAGCGATAGCCGAAATAGCGCCATACGTTAAAATGATAGACAGGCGTCCTTTCATGAACAAAATAGATACTGAAAGCCCTATGATCACAGAAATCAGTGTTTCGGTGAATGCCATCTTTTTTCCTCCACATTGATTTTTGCCTTAACCGCACCACGAGCTAAAAGATGCGTGATTGCCGGTCCTTGAACAAGAACAAGGATTCCCAAGAGAAGATAAACTACATGGTGTTGTGAGAAAAACGCAAGAGTCAACAGCAAAGTTGCTCCGCCAATTGTGTCTGAAATTCCAACGAAGTGAAGGCGCACGTAGTAGTTTTTCAGAAAAACACCGCCAATTGTTCCAATAACGATCAAAAAAAG
>JALTEL010000405.1 GCA_027073945.1 Caldifarciminota bacterium
CAAGAGAGGTTATTTTCAGGGATTTAAAAGTACATAAGAGTCAGATACTTGGCAGGGAAGGTATGGGATATATGGTAGCTATGAGAACATTTGATTACACGCGTCCAGGTGTGGCTTCTCAGGCACTCGGCATAGCACAGGGTGCCCTTGATGCAGCAGTATCTTATGCAAAACAGAGGCACCAATTTGGAAAACCAATTGCATCTTTTCAGGCTATCCAGCATATGATGGCAGAGATGGCTATGAAAGTTGAAACGGCAAGGGCACTTGTATATGCAGTTGCAAGAGCGATAGACAAAGGATTCAAGTCACCCAAGGAATCTGCCATAGCAAAGGCATATGCATCAGATGTAGCCATGGAAGTTACGACAAAAGCTGTCCAGATTTTTGGCGGTTACGGTTATATGAAAGAATACCCCGTTGAAAAGATGATGAGAGATGCCAAAATTACACAGATATATGAAGGTACGAATGAGATTATGAAAAACATAATAGCTTCACATCTTATCAAAGAGGCAAAATAATGAATATTTTTGTTTGTATTAAACAGGTTCCGGATACCACAGAAGTAAAATGGGATTTTGAACGTGGCACGTTAATCCGAGAAGGCGTGCAGTCCATAGTAAATCCTTTTGATTTGTATGCTGTGGAAGAAGCATTGAGAATAAGAGAAAAGACAGGCAAGGGCAAAGTTATAGCCATAACTATGGGGCCTCCTCAGGCGAAAGATGCACTCAGGGATGTTATATCCATGGGAGTGGATGATGGAATTCTCATATCCGATAGAGCATTTGCAGGCTCTGATACGCTTGCGACTTCTTATACATTGTATAAGGCCATAGAAAAATTGGGAGAGCCATGGATAATATTTGCAGGTAAGCAGGCTATGGATGGAGATACAGGGCAGGTTGGCCCGGAACTCGCAGCATGGCTTGGTTTTCCACAGATAACTTATGTCAGGAAAATAAATGAAATTTCAGAGCAAAGTATTGTAGTGGAAAGATTAACTGATTACGGGTATGATATTGTTGAGTCAAAACTTCCGGTGGTGCTGACCGTGGTCAAGGAAATTAACGAGCCGAGATTACCATCTTTAAGAGGTAAGATTAAGGCCAGAAAATTTGAGCCCACCGTACTTGCTTCCAGAGACCTGAATGTTGAAGAAGAGAATGTGGGACTGCAGGGTTCACCGACCAAAGTTCACAGGGTTTTCTCTCCTCCAAAAAGAGAAGGTGGGGAGAAATTTGAAGGGGAAATAGCAGATCTTTCTTTGATTCTTTCTGAAAAGCTTAAGGTGCTGGGTATTATTTAGGGGGTATTATGGGACTTATCGGACTTGTTGTTGTTGAAGAGAACTGCACAGGATGTGGGGTGTGTGAAACCACCTGTCCTTTTGGTGCAATTCAGGTAATAGATGGTGTTGCAAAGGTATTGGATAATTGTACCCTTTGTGGAACATGTGTGGATGCCTGTCCTTTTGAAGCTCTTATTATGAAAAGTGGAGAGAAAAAAGAAATCGCGGATAAAACCGCATACAAAGGCATAATGACTTATGCAGAAGTAGACGAAGGCCAGTTGTCCCATGTGGCACTTGAAATGCTTTCAGTAGGCAGAGACCTGGCTGATAAAAGGGGTACGTCTCTTTCTGCCCTGTTAATAGGTGGAGAAGGCGTAAAAGAACATGCAGAGAAGCTTATTAAACATGGGGCAGACAGAGTTTTCGTTATAGAACACAAAGAGCTCTCGCATTTTAATGATGAGTTATATGCTGAAGCAGCGGTTAAACTTATCAATGATAAAAAGCCTGAAATCTTTATTGGGGGAGCAACGGCTCAGGGAAGGGCACTTCTTCCAAGGATATCGGCTACAATCAAAACAGGTCTGACTGCAGATTGTACGGAACTCACCATAGACCCTGAAACGGGTAATCTTATGCAGACAAGGCCGGCATTTGGCGGTAATATTATGGCAACGATTCTTACTCCTGATAACAGGCCTCAAATTGCTACGATAAGACCGAGGGTTATGAAAGTATCCA
>JALTEL010000406.1 GCA_027073945.1 Caldifarciminota bacterium
GAAACGGACCTTGGCGTTTGAGACTTACCCTTAATCGCACTCAAATACGTACCTTACTTAATCAGTACAATCGCGCAACGGAAAGAGAAAAAAGGGCTTGGAGCGTAGCGCTCGTCATTTTTTTGCAACAGTCACTTGCAAATTCAGCACAACGGTAAATTGGCAAATCTATCTTTTATATAGCTCAGACATTGACTGAGACTTTTTTTCTGGGCCGCTACAGTAAAAATATCTATTATTGTGTTAAACCAGCGAAACTCAGCGTCATCCTCAAGTGAATCATACCATTGAGCTACTTGCTTGATTGCCTGATAAACATCATCTCGCCCCAATCCACGTTCAAGATGAGTTTGATAACCCTCCATTGGTTCAAAATTATCAATAGATTTTGGCCACAATTCTTTGAGAATGGACTCATTCCCTGCTTGTTTTAGAATGGTAACCAAGTGCGAAAACCAAAAATTAGTTGTGATGTAAATCGGTAAACTCTCTTCTTGTGGATGAGGACAACCATTTTCTTTAGCGAGAAGTGGCCAAATTAAACTCCAAAAGAATTGATAAGCTTGAGCGAGAGCCTCATCTTCATTCAAATCATCATCGTTGGAAAAATCGCTTTTAATTTTAAGCCAGAGACGATTAAGCCCCCAATCATTAATCTTCGCTGAGCGGTCGATGCCGGTACTGTCTGGTTGATGTTCAAGCAAACGAGTCAATCCCAATTCTGCATAAAACCGCCAAAATGGTTCACCATAAATGTCCTACCATCACCAGATACAGCTTTAGCTATCGACCAATCTGCCAAAGTAGCAACTGATGCTTCCTCATCAACCCTGCAACTGGGTAAAAATTTTTGGGGAAAGACACACATCATACTGGAAGGAATCCAAAGCGGGTGATCATGAGGATCAGAAGAAGAATGCGCCATTTCAACGTCTAAAGGTATCTTTGCTCTGGAGAGTCGGGACCAACAAGAACCCGGTGACCTTAGTCCGTCTGGCGCCCCATATTTATAATTTACAGTTCGCCAATCGTCATCTCCTCGACGTACAAGCCGACTTACATTACCATTAACGGAGAACCTTGAACAATCACCGCAAAGTAAACCTCTGCCTGTCGTCACCGACCTTCGCTCTGATGTTCCTTTTGACATATCTGCCTTTTTTATGAATTGGACACTGATTATCTATTATCCTATAGGTTTTGAAAATGTGTTGTCCATAATGGTGGACAGATGTGCATCAACATGAGAAAATAGGCTTATGGCTCTAATCGATAATCTTAAATCACTCGGTCTCAGTGAGAAAGAGGCAATTGTTTACACCACTCTAGCTAAACTTGGCTGGGCGACGGTGTTGCAAATTTCTCGTCATTGCGAGGTGAAACGCTCGTCAATTCATCGCATTATTGAAAATCTGCGTCAACAAGGTTTGGTGGAAATGCAGTTGGGCGATAAAACTAGTTATTATCAGATTAGTAACTCGGATAATTTTCGCATCATACTCAGAGAAAAAGAAAACTCGTTTGAGAAAGCTCGTCACGCCTTTTCTGAATTAAAGTCGAGCATTAATGTGGTAAAACAGCAATTTGGTGCGACGGCGGTTAAATTCTACCGAGGCAAAAGAGGCATTGAGACACTTGAACTCAAAATGAGTTTGCTCAAAAATACAAATATTTATATCTTTGGGGCAATGAAATGGATTAGCGTTGTTGGTGATCAATTCGCGGAAAATATTCGTAAACGACATCTGGAAAACCAGATTCGCATTTTTGAACTAAGTAATCAATCATTGAAAGTAAAAGCAGCTGATGGCCAAATCACAAGCGGTTGGACCCATCATTCAGCATACATTAAATGTTGCTGGCGCCATCGGCTGATCGACGCGAAAATTTTGCCGATAAAAGACGACCTTCATATTTTACCTAAAGCGGTCATTCTTTACACCGTTATGGGAGATGAAATTGCGGCGCTTGAAATTAATAATCAGACCTATGCCAATTTTATGCGTCAACTGTTTCAACTAGCGTGGCACCAAGCAAC
>JALTEL010000407.1 GCA_027073945.1 Caldifarciminota bacterium
CCAATATAAGCAATGTCAGGCAGTCCAAAATATCCTGCCAATTCCGGGGCTGGAAATATATTTTGGACCATCATGACGGTCGGGAAGAATTGTATAATCTTTCCGAAGACCCGAAAGAGCAAAACAATCTTTCCGAGAAAAACCGCGAAGCGCTTCTTAAAATGAGAAAAATGATTCGGGATTTTGAGGAGAAAAACCCTCCCTTTTCCTTGGTTAATAAAAATTCTTAATTATGTCTAATCAAGAAGCGCCAATTGTTTGTCCGGTTTGCAAGGAAGAAGCGGATTTTAAATTTGTTCAGGACTATAAAAACGAGCAAGGAGAATGGTCTCTTTATGAATGTCCCAGATGCCAAGTTCAATTTTGGATCCCTTTTAAAAATCCGGGTCAGGAATGGTACGAATCACTCTCGGGATATGTGGTAAGAGATGTTGAAAAGCCAAAGATCGTCCGGGGATATCACAAGAAGTTTTTAAAAATTTATAGAAAGTTTTCTTCGGGCAGTGATATCAGGGTTTTGGACTTGGGCTGCGGAACGGGCGAATTTTTAGCTGAATTAAAGAAAAGAGGATGCGAAGTTTGGGGAGTTGATTTTGATAAAAACAGTGTTAAAATAGCCAAAGAACATTTCGGCCTTAGCAATGTCTTTGCATTGTCTTTTGAGGATTTTTTTCAGCTTCCCAATTTGCCAAGGTTTGATATTATTACCTTTTTTGAGGTGATTGAGCACATAGATAATCCTTTAGAATTTGTCGAAAATGTCAGTAAACTACTTAAGCCGGAGGGAGTGATTGCCCTTAGCACGCCTTCAAGGGAGAGAATGCTGGTTAATATGCTTAAAGCAGATTTTCCATACCATCATTTGAGCCGCTGGAATGAAGAAGCTGTTTCTAGTTTATTTAAGAAGGTAAATCTTAAGATAACTCATGTAGAATATATAGAGCAGTTCCAACTTATACTGGATGCTCTCTCGGAAAAATTGAGATTTGGCTTAGTAGCAAAGACAATAGACTTGTCTAAAAATCAGAATGGCGCTTTGCCTAAAATTACTTTCTTGACTAAGATTATTCATTTAGGAGCTTATATTAAAGATTATCTATTATTTGGTCTTCCTGCATTATTCTTGTTTTTATATGGAAAAATCAGGAGAGAGAAGAATGGAGATATGTTAATTTGGTTAGAGAGAATATGAATGAGACTTTAACTACTAAAGTAAGCGTAATTATTCCTACCTATAATCATCCTCGGTTCGTAAAGAGGGCGATTAAAAGCGTTTTGGAGCAAACTTATCGGAATTTTGAAATTATTGTGATTGACGGGAGCCCAAACGATGAAACAGAAAAAGCTATCCAACCCTATCTAACCGCAAGAGCGCAAAGAGAGGCGCAAGGTTCAACCTTGCGCCTGAAAGCGGAAAAAGGGGTTCAGACCTATCCAGTTAATTCTCAAATCCGTTATTTTCATGAACCAGATATCCATACCGGAACTGTTAAAGACAGGGCGAATATTGCCAAGGCGAGAAACAAAGCGATAAGAAGATCGCGAGGGAAATACATCGCGCCTCTTGACGATGATGACTTCTGGTATGATTCCAAAAAATTAGAAAAGCAGGTCCGGTTTTTAGAAAAGCATCCCGGTTATTCTTTATGTTCCGGAGGGGTGGTAGGAATAGGAAAGAAAAGTTCCGGCGAATCTTTTACAATAGGCACAATGTATCCCGAACAAGACGAACAGCTTAGGCGGCTGATGCTTGCTCCGGAAGGAATTGTCCACAGCACTATAATGTTCAGGCGGAAAGACTGGAAAGCTGTTGGAGGGTATGATGAAATAAATCCCTTGGGAGAAGATTTTGATTTGCATTTGAAGCTGGGAAAATTAGGGAAAATGTATTCTTTCCAAGAATATTTTGCCGCTTATATCATACCCGGAAAAGAAAAAGAGCATATTGTAAAATATGGAAGGAGGTGTATATTAAACGGCCTTAGGTTGGCCATAAAACATCGGGATGATTATCCCGGGTTTCATAAATAT
>JALTEL010000408.1 GCA_027073945.1 Caldifarciminota bacterium
TCTCTAAATTGATCCCATCCACTTCTGGTAAATGATGACCTAATCTCAACCCCAACAAAATCCAATCTTCCAGTACTTCCTGGAGCTGCTCTCGACATTCTTCAAGCGTTTTTGCATTTGCGAACACACCAGAAAAGCCTGGTATCTCACCATAAAAAGTGCGGTCTTCAAGCATTTCATATCGAGCTTGACGCATAGCTGCTTTGATATATGACGTGAGCATTTCTCATCCCTCCATTTAAGCTTAAATAAGTTATATCACAGTTTAAGGAGGTTGGTCTATGTTATGCTGTGATCTGTGAGCTGTAAACAAAACAGTTTTAAGTTTTAAGTTGTTAAGTATTAAGTATTAAGTTTTAAGGGATTTTGCGAGGGCCTGAAACTTGGAAAAGTAAGTTCAACGTTCTATGTTCGAGGTTCAACGTGAGGTGTTAGGCGTAAAGCGTAATCAGTGATGAGTGATGAGTGAGATGAAAACGGCTAAAGGCTAAGGGCTAAAAGTGAAATAGCGAGGGCCCCAGTGAAATTCGCTACGCTTCTCATTATCATGAATTTCACGGGGTAAAAGCGAGAGAGCGAGAGAGTAAGGTGTGAGATAGATTCAATAGACTTCGTCGTGACTGCCAATGTCTATCAGTAGGATCTGGCCCTCGTCAATAAATTCGAAGATAATTCTGCAATCTGTATCAACGCTAAAAGCCCATTGCCCGGACAGCTTACCGCTGAGTTTATGGGTCCTCAATTGTGGGTAAAACGGATCCTCTAAAAAGATTTCCATTTTTCTCCAAAATTTCCTCTTCAGTCTTGGTTCATCTTTTATTCTTTTTCTGTAAGATCTTTTAAATCCTTCATCCCATATAACTTTAATCACTTTCAAGGTCCTTGAATAATTCTTCTATGCCACCACTTTTTACAAGTCCTTTCTCAAGATTTTTTTTGGCTTTTTTGGCCCTTCGCGCGAGTTTTTCCCGTTTTAATTCGATTACCTGCTTTTTTATTATCTCTGCCACGTATTCCTTGTCTGAGGGAGGTAGTTGCCCAAACTCTTTGATTACTTCATTTATACTTGGGCTTCTCATATTTTCCTCCTATAGGGTTTTCCCATTTTTTTATAATGTATCCCCCAAAATTTTCTTTGTAAAGTAAAGGGGGAATCTAAGTTCTATGGTCTAAGCTAAACTGTGATGTGTGATGAGTGAGATGAAAACGGCTAAAGGCTAAGGGCTAAAAGTGAAATAGCGAGAGCCCCAGTGAAATTCGCTACGCTTCTCATTATCATGAATTTCACGGGGTAAAAGCGAGGGAGCGAGAGAGAAAACAAGGTTCAACGTTCTATGTTCAATGTTCTACGTTCTAAGCTAAACTGTGAACAGTGATGCGTGATGTGTGATGCGTGATCTGTGATCTGTAATGAGTGAACTGTAATTCCCCTGTGAAATGTAAAATGTTAAATGTCAAAAGTTATTAAGTTTTAAGGGAAATCTGGACAGCCCCTCTTTTTTTACCAGTTCTTACTAATTTGAAGAGGTTTTCTTACACGTATCCTATTAACCTGCGCAATTACTATATATCCCAACGCCAAATCTTCAGCATGTTTTTCCAAAACATATTCGACAAGTCTTTTTCGCTCTACACGCGGGAGATTTTCAAGCCGTAAAATACCATGATGTGATTTGCCCTGACACCATATCATTTCTTCGAAATCTTTATCTGTTGTAACGATGATCCGTTTTTCAAGCATGGCCCATTGCAAAATTTTATCGTCGGGTAACCCTACATCTTTGTCAGCAACTTCTACAACGTCGTGACCTGATTCACGAAGCCACCGTGCTACCGCGCCACTCGCATTTACGTCAATCAAGAATTTCATTCTATAACGAAATTCTGTCTATAACTGTTTCACCGGAAATCAATTGTTGAGCATAAAGGAGTACCGCTTGCAGATCTTCAGGTTCAAGTTGAGGGTAATCTTCCAAAATTTCATCTGTTGTTACCCCTTTTGCCATGAGCTCCAAAACCATATCAACGGG
>JALTEL010000409.1 GCA_027073945.1 Caldifarciminota bacterium
ATCTTGGACATTTATTTTTTCTCAATTTTCTATCATCTTAAAAAAGATTAGCTCCTTTTATTGAATAACATTTTTCTATTCACACAAAATCTGAGACAGTCTCAATCCACCCAGCTGGCTGTTAAAAAATATGTAGCGCACCACTGATTTTTCAATTTATTGTTTTTTAATAACTTATTCCCACATTTTAACAACTTGGGCTAAAGCATATATAAATGTAGGCAAAAATTCAAACTAAAATATTTTTTGGTAGTGCAAGCGCTTGTTGTCAAGCTTCTCCTCCGGCCGTTGGTTGTACGTTCATTGTTTGTAGGTTGACAACCACAGCTACAGAAAACCACTTCTTGGGAATCTCTGGCCATATTCCTCGAGGTACTACGAGCGAATTTACATCTGCTCCCACATCGAGCAATCCTTCGTTCGCATCAACGATAATGTTAGGTGTCCTATTCCTCTTTAGGGGTTCGGCAAGTGTACGGAAGATCGAAAGCATCGGCTCGATGGAAAAACAGCCCATATAGCTTTGGGTTGACTGTAATTCACTAATCGCATTTTTAAATTGCGATGCGGTGATCTCGCCGTCGCATCCAGGTGCAATGACAACATGAAGCCAAGGCTTGCTAACGAGTGCCAGTATTTCTATCATTCGCTGATCTCTTCCTTTAGGTCCGCTAATAGCCTCCCGTACAATAGAGTCGCCTCCGGTATCGACAGAAATAATCATATCGAAAGACATCTCCTGAATTTCCTGGACAAGTTGGGCACATTCATTTACCTCTCCTTCTCCGGGAAGCTGCAGAATTAATGGGCAACTATCCGTCCCCCTTGGCATACTTTGGTCTATCAGTGTTGTGCCATGGGTATGCATGCCGGGCATTAGTGTGATGCGTTCTGCTGGCAGTTCGTATATATGTGCTGACCTATGCTGTAAATTTTCTCTTATCCTGGATTTAACATTGGCATAAATGAATTTAGCAGGTTCGCGACTGCCTAACATTTCAGCCAACGCATAGGCAGATATAATATCGCTACCCCCACCTACTCCAACGATCAAAACTCGCTTATCTAGCATACTCGGAAAGACGAAAGGTTGATCAAGTGGATCATCGACCATATCCTTACCCGAAGAGTTGGTTTCTGCGAACGGTGGTTCTAGATCAAGCGAATGAGTCTGGAGAAATAAATTTTTTTCTGTTTGCAACAGAGAATTATTTTCAGGAGGCGTTGCCTCGATTCCGAGCGCTTTGAGGAGGATATATTCCAATTCACCTTCAGAATGAGCGATATGTACTTGTCCATCATAATAAGAGAGCGAACGGAAATATCCCTCTGTGTATCCGTTGATATTCCCACCTCCAAGAAATAGAATCACCTCTCGGCCATAGTCTATTCTGAGAGTAACCTCCGAATATGTACCGTTGCCACCCGGAAGTGCAACGAGAACATCTGGGCTCAGTACGTTGATGTGATTCCGACTTCCTTGCTCCCGCCCACGGCGCCCGCTTAAGGGCAGGTGTGTGTGGATAGGGAGTTCTACCCAGTCGTTGATGTAAGATGGTGTGTGAAATAATCTTGTCCCTATGTTGCCGGACTCGGGATATGTATCGCCTCTCAAAATCCCAATGCAAATTCCCTCTCGAGGCGATATTTCGCAAAAGGCTTTGCTTGCTTCTTCCATAACGCCACCTCCACCACCGGTGAGCAAATGGCACCCTGACTTTGCTACTGCTTTACCTACAAAGTTTGACAGTTCAGGGTACCTCCGTGAGCCGGACCCCACAACCCCTACAATTTTTAGTCGTCTTTGTTTCATAATCCGTTCCTCTTGATGTTACATTATACTTACATCCTTACTTGCGGTATTAATTTGTTCTCATTCGACATAATATACATCTCTTACTTAAAATTAAATAATTAAGAATTTATTTCAAAATTTGAACAAACTATGTTAAACCACAAATAAAATATAATACCATCACATATTTACCTTTTTCTTTTTTCAAAATTTCAATTCAATTTAGTATAGATT
>JALTEL010000410.1 GCA_027073945.1 Caldifarciminota bacterium
GGCAAATTCTTGTCCATTAACTCATTTACCATTTCCTTTTCTATAGAGTATTTTCTAGTCATACTCTTTTTGCCGTCCATATACTTTTGGATATATTTATTTATCGTCTTTCTTTCTCTCAGGTATTTAATGGCCCTTTGCTTTTCCTCTTGCTGTTTTATCTTTCTCAGCTTCTCCGTTTCCCCATAATTAGATATTTTTATCCAGCGGCCTACCGTATCGCTGATAATGGGTAACGATAGGGCTTTTTCGCCCCACGTCTTTGTTACGGGGGCCTGTTCATAGACATTGAAGTTCATAAATATTCGGCCACCAACTTTATTGAATAGCCATTTCCCGAATGGCACCAACGCATATTTACCGCCGGCTTTAAATTCCTGATCGGGAATAACACTCTTGCCGTAGAAAAAGTCATAGGGGTTTTTGCCCGCCAAGTATTGTGTAATGGCTGTCGGCACAGTAATTGCCGGAGTAATGTTGGGGAATTGTCCAGCTCCATAGGAAAATATCTCTGCTAGGTTTTGCCAAAACGGTTCATGCACGGTTTTATCGGGATCCATGGCATTTAGCGTTTTCCATGTTAGACCATGTATAAAACGGCCCACTTCGTCTAGGGGTATTCTGAGATAGGCTGATTTACCCCCCCCTACACCAATTGGGATCACAAAGTAGTTAGTCAAATTATATTGTGAGATTTTGCTATAAGCCTTTTTAATCTTATCGCCGAAAAGCCCCTTAGCCGCATAGAATGCAAGGATAGCCGGAACGATATCGGTCAATACCCTCTTAAACCACCAGGCACTCTTGCTACCTCCATATTTTTGCTCATTATCCCCAAAAGCCAATTCCAGATCAGTCCGATAACCCTCCTTGGCCGCATTAAAGAAAAGCAATATATTATTTACCCAGTTATACCCCGCCCCTTTTCTTAAGAAGTCCGGCGATCCAGAAGCCTCCCTTACAAACTTAGCTAATTGCTCGGGCGTCAACCTATCCTGTAGGGTAGAATAAGCCGCAACCTTTGGTAGTGTTTCTATGGTATTACCAACATTCTCTATAAATTCCCCAATCTTTTTAATCCCCTTAACGTCAGTCTTATTTTTGAATTTACTCATCATATACTCAATCCGTTTCTCATCTGTTTCGGCACCCCTCAGAATAT
The DNA here is from genome assembly GCA_027073945.1 of Caldifarciminota bacterium. The sequence continues at coordinate 1,163 of JALTEL010000410.1, forward strand.
CATTGTAGGTTACACTCAACATTTTATTGTTTTCCATTGCCTGTATCAAATCATCCGGCGTTTCAAATCCCCTTGCTATCGCGTGGGGAAGAGCCTTGCGATAGGCATTCAGCAATTTCGGGAACGACATAATCGCTTCAGCAAAATTCTTATCGGGATAATTGTGCCATAGTCTAAGAAAATCCCTAACTATGTTAAAGGTTTGAAATCCGGGCGAAAAAGTAATAAACAAGGGCCTAAATAGCTTGTTATTTGCAAGCCTTATGGCAGAGAGCACGGCGTTATTACTTCCGACCGGTCTATGATTAAAGCTGTCTGCAATTGCTTTGTCAACATAAAAGCCTTTCCATTTCCCCCCTTTTTTATACATTAGCAAATCCATTGTTTCGTCTTTGGGAGGTATATATTCCCAATGGTTATTGACCCAGCGTTTTCGGGCCGGTTTTATCTCATCCGGAAAATCACGCTCTAGCCAATCAATAGCTTTTGCTTTTGCCTCGTTGCGTTCAACAGCCCTTAGCAATGACCAGGTCTTTGCTATGGTAGCATCTGCGGGATTTGTAATGTCCTTAAGTGTTCCCCGTTGCGTTTTTACCTCCGGAGAGATATAAGTGTCCAGATAATCAATCACCTGGAATGTGGCGTAATGGGGATTAGCCATTAGTTTATTGGCAAGATCTTTGTCAAAATAGTCTTTCTTCAATGCCTTTTCTAAAACAAGATCGTTAGCTTTCCTAAATTTCTCTGCAATATCGCTAAGTTTATTATATTTCTCTACTCCCAATTTACCCCGCATGTATTTAAGCTGCTTCTTAGCGGTCTTTACATCAAATCCCAATGGGTTTGCCAATCCCTTCGGGATAAT
>JALTEL010000411.1:0-1569 GCA_027073945.1 Caldifarciminota bacterium
TTTTTCTGACTTGCGTCTTTCTATAAAGATAGGAGGTAAATTCACCATGGATGTATCTTTGGTATTAGTGCCAATAGATTTTTCAGATGTTGCTACAAATGCTTTGCAGTATGCAAAAAAAATGGGGTCCTCATGGAAGGCAGAGTTTGTATTTATTCACGTCGTAGATTCACGTGAGGCCTCTCGTATTGCTGATTATACAAAAGAACCCGTTGAAAAAGTGAGGGAAAGACTCACAAATCATGCCAAGCAGGACCTTCGGCATTTTCTGAGCGATTGGGATAGTAATAGTCTGGTAAAAGAGATCATCGTATCTTATGGGTATCCATTTCAGGAAATCGCCATAAAGGCCAAGGAACTACAGACAGACCTCATTCTAATGGGAGGCTATGGAAGTAAGGGAAAGGGAGAAATAGACGAGATCTTTTTCGGCAGCACAGTGGAAAAAGTGGTCCGCATCTTACCTTGCCCTGTACTCTGTGTGCCCATGGGATGGTCAGATGAGAATGCCTAAGTCACTGAGCTATACAAAAATTTCTAGTATCTCATAATTTCTGACTCCTGCAGGTGTGCGGATTGTGACCTCGTCTCCTTCATATTTGCCTATAAGTGCTTGACCTAAAGGAGATCTAATTGAAATACTCCCCTTTTTTATATCGGATTCGTCTGGCCCTACCAGTCTGTAGACGCTCTCATCTCCGCTGCCGACATTTTCCAGCCTTACCTTTACCCCAAATATAACCCGCTCACAGCCCTGATCTTTACAGTCTATCACGTCTGCTGAGTCCAGTTTGTTATGAAGATACTGGATACGGCCCTCAACTTGGCCCTGGCGTTCCTTTGCGGCATCATATTCCGCGTTCTCGCTCAGATCACCATGGGCCCTGGCCACTTCAATGGCCTTGATTACTTTGGGCCTTTCTACTCTTTCCAGGGTCTCTAATTCCTTTTTAAGTCTTTCATAACCCTCTCTCGTAAAAGGGGTCCGCTCCATATGCCTATTCTCCTAAAACTCGAAGGTAAGATATCTCTCTCAGAAAATCGAGATCTTTATTATATAGTAAGGGTATAACTATTTCGCCAAAAGTGTAGGACCTCCATCCTGAACAGCTCTGGCCGATCGTAACCGTTTACACCCCCTCCTGTTGAACCGTTCACGTCCCCGGCCAGCGGTAGACTTTTGAAGGGTTTCAGGAGCATCGCTTGATGCACAAGATCAGGGCACTCTGCCTATTAATCCGCACTGAAACCCTTCAAAAGTCTACCGCTGGCCGGGGGGGAATATGAACGGTTACGGTCGATCAGGATATCCAAATGACTACGGGTCATTCCTATGTCCTAAAAAGATACCAGAATAAGCCCTAGATGCAAGCTATTGTTCTGGCAGCCGATAGCCAGCTAAAAACCCTTATCATGCTTTTTGGTCTGTAAAGGTATTTTTTGGTAAGTTCTCAATAAGTCCTGGCAACTTCGATGTAACCGATCACAGGGTGCTTCTTTTGGAAACGATTTGCGTTAGCCCTGTAGTTTTCTTGGTTTTTGCAGCATTGGAAACCCTGGCTCCGGAGC
>JALTEL010000411.1:1579-2026 GCA_027073945.1 Caldifarciminota bacterium
GAACAGGGAGGGTCCTATGCTGCAAAAACCTTAGAAAACAAGGGGCGAGAGCATGTTGGAAAAAGAAGCACCCTGTGATCGGTTACTAAAATGAAGCCCCCACTTATTGAGAAGTTACTTTTTTTGATTTTAAGTACTTTACATTTAGGGCTAATAGACCTAAACTTTCTTTAATTAGAGTTTGCAATTTGTCACAGAATCATCTATCCTGACTGTTTTAATTGTGTCCAAGGCTGACCAATTAAAAATTGGTTTATCATCTGCAAAGTAATGTATTGGATATAACTATGGCCGTAAAATTAGCTCTAAAAGAAAAAAAACAGCCATCTTATAGCTATCTGGATCGCCTGATTGAAGCAGCTCGGGAAGGGACTCTTACTTATCAGGTTCTGAATGAATTAATACCTGATGAGATAAAGGATATTGGAAAGCTAGAAGAAATCTTTG
>JALTEL010000412.1 GCA_027073945.1 Caldifarciminota bacterium
ATGGATGAGATTGAGTTTAAAACGAAAGGTTTTGAGATTGGAGCCGTAGATTATATTACAAAACCGTTTCAACCCCTTGAAGTTATAGCAAGAGTTAAAACTCATCTTTCATTAAAAACGGCAATGGACAGGCTCGGGAATCAAAATGTTATTCTTGACCGAAAGGTTAAAGAACGGACAAAGCAGCTGCAGATAACGCAGGATGTTACCATAAGAAGCCTTTCCGCTCTGGCTGAAACAAGGGACAACGAAACGGGAAATCATATTATACGGACACAGAATTATGTGGAGCTTTTGGCAGTTGAACTGAGGAAAGCCGGTAAGTATGCTTCCTTTATGAAAGAAGAAACGATTGACCTGTTAAAAAAATCTGCTCCCCTGCATGATATTGGAAAAGTAGGAATTCCGGACAGAATACTATTAAAACCGGGCAAACTTACAGAAGAAGAATTTAATATCATGAAACTGCATACTAAATACGGTTATGAAGCATTGGATAAAGCATCAGCTCAGCTGGGGACAAGTACTTTCCTTAATCATGCAATGCTGCTTGCCTGGTCACATCATGAAAAATGGGACGGAAGCGGTTACCCTCGGGGTTTAAAGGGGAATAATATTCCCTTAGAGGGGAGGTTAATGGCTGTCGCCGATGTTTACGATGCTCTGATCAGTAAAAGAGTCTACAAACCGCCCTTTACCCACACAAAGGCTGTTGCCATTATTGAAGAGGGGAAAGGAACACATTTTGATCCGGATATTGTAAACGCGTTTACAAAAGTCAGAGAAGGATTTCGGCAGATTGCACTTAAGCTTGCGGAGCATGAGGAAGAAAGGGATGCCCTTTCCCGGTAACGGTCTGCTCCGGATTATCCGTATTTAATTATCCCTTTTGTTACGTTGTCTTTCCATTGTCTGGCCTGTTCCTTGTTGATAGAAAAATGCGACATTATTTTTATAAATTGAGTAAGTTTTCCTACGGCCTTTTCCATCTCCACCAGAAACTCACTCTCTTTTTCCCGCATATACCTGCAGTTGTTGATGATCTCCGGTGTTTTTGAACGGATATCCACCAGACTTTTTATTCCTGCCTGCATTATGTTGTGGTAGCCTGAAGTTCCTGCCTCAATTATGTTTGCAGCCTGTTTATTAATAGCTGCAATTGTTTTTTCAAATTGTTTACGTAATTCCGGTGTTAAACTGCTTTCTGTGCATTGTTTTATAATGGGAAGGAGTACCGATAACCCGGGATCGGTAAGATCGGTCTCGAACTTTTCAATGGTAGAAGACAATTCATTGCAGGATGTCTGGTAAACAAGCAGCCTGTCCCGGTATGCCGGCGAAATAAAATCCACTTTGTCAAGGAAATAGGTTATCAAGTCCTCTATCTCTTTATCATAAAAGGAGATTGAAAATGTTTTAACAAGTCTGAATGCGGTAATATATCTGAATTTTGAAAGACCGTTTGAGGATAATATTCTGCTTATTTGGGTTGAATATCCCTCTACAGACGACATTGGGTGGTTTTGAAACAGCTGGTCAATCTGTGTCCTGTAAGTTCTCTCTGCTAGCATTTTCTGGTAGTTGTCAAGGTTGCTTCTGAAAGAGTTACTTATGCCGGATTTGATCTTGTCAATAAAATTTACCTGTACTTCTTGTTTTTTCAGTTCAAGAAACGGATCAAGGGATGCTGATCTGATTATATCTGCCAAAACCTCCGGAGGAACTGTTTTGTCCACGAAATCCTGTATGCCTATATAATGGGAAAGAAATTCCTGCTTATTGATCGGAGTTTCCATTTGCATTGTGGAAACAAATTCCAGCATATTCAGGCCTGCTTTCCCGGGTTTGAAGTCCGCATATAAAAAGTAAAGATCTTTTAATTCATTTAGAATAATATCAGCATGACATGATGTAAATTTTATTTCGCCGCTGCTCTTCTTTTTCTGCATTTTAGAGAGCAGTTGTTTAAAATCAAATGATGAAAGCATCCATAACTGCAGGATTATACGGTAACTCTGATGTATCT
>JALTEL010000413.1 GCA_027073945.1 Caldifarciminota bacterium
CATGATCACCCGTAAGCATTATAACGGCAATATCAAATTTCTTAATATTTTTTATGTCATATTCAAAAGTTATGTTTATGTTATCCCCCTGATGGACTACGCCCGGATAAACAATCATTACCGGAACGGATTTCCAAATTATGCTTGACGAACAGCTTGGCGCCACTATATTCCCTTGCTTGACAGTTTCTTCGAGAGTCTTATTGCAAGTGTAGGTCACAAACAAGCCCTGTGCCCAATCACTGCAGCCGCCCTTGTCATCGCAGGTTCTAACGCCCCACGCATATTCTTTGAACAAATTCATACCTGTAACCGCAAAAGGTGAATTAATATCCAGATAAGAAGATCCATTAAAATTAAGCTCATCATGAACGGCATCCCCTTCGGGGTCAACTCCCGGCGCCCATACCAAATTTACGAAGTCCCCGTCAACCGCAAATATGTTATCCAAAACAGGCTTTGAAGGAGGGTTGTTGACGAAAGAGAATGATTGAACTACATCGCCTGAACAATCATAAGAATCACATGTCCTGCAAGAAACTTCATGCAAGCCATATGACGCTGAAATTGTTTCGCTAAAAGAGCTGCTTTCTCCAATAAGAGTGCCATCAAGAAAAACTTTGACTATGGGTGCTTCGCCATTATTGTCTGTGCCTGGGGTGCAAACAACATCTGCGTGGCCATTGTGGGCATCCGCAACAGAAACATTCAATACTGGAAGTCCGGGATTTAGATGAATTGACAGGTTCGCATAAGCAGTTCCGTAGCTATCCGCAGTAAACACACCTTCTCCATGATACCCGCTCTTTCTTGCGGAAACATCAATGTCTCCCCCGGCAGGTATGTTCAAATTTCCTATAACATAATATCCATTTGAATCTGTCTGTCCGCTTTCACTGCACCCGTCTCCGCAATCATGAACGGTTATGTGAACATCTGCGCCAGTGGCGTATGTCCCATTAAGATAAGTTACATACCCTTCAACCACTCCAAGATAAACTCCTGCGGAAGCAATGCTAATCGAAACAAATGCAATTGCCAAAGTCATCGCGACTATCAAACTTAGCTTCATACTAACTCAACTCATTAGGGTCATATATAACTTTCTTATTATGTTCCATAAAAACAAAAAGTGCTTGCCCAACATCAAAATCGGGAAGATTCTGCGGAACAGATTTCGAGCTGTAAACATCGAAGAACTGCATGGTGGGGTTCCATTTCAAGATAAATCTATAGTCTCCAAAAATAGAACTAACACTTTGAAAAGATGAGGGAAATGTGTAAGGGTACGGTGCGGCATTCCAACCATTCACAATATTCAGATTTATCCTGTCAAATTCGCTGCCCACATTGTCAACAATTATGTCAGAATTATTATTAGGCTCAAAAAGTATGAAAAAGCTCTCATTGTAATCTATGCTATCAAATGGATTTTTAGCGGCGCGTGGACTGTAAACTTCAAACTTCTGCGTCTGCTCGTTCCACTTCAATATAAATTTTACATTTCCTATATGGTTCTTGACATCCTCTGCAACATTTGAACTGTTGGAACAAAAAGCAAGATTGTTCCATCCAGGATAAACAACCCAGTAACATCCTCCATACACAACCACTTTTGTGGAAGCAATTGCATGGGATGTTATCCTCAAATCGGAATTGCTGGGGGATAATTTCACAGCGGATACAACTATCAGCGCAGCCGCAACGAGAATCAACAGCATCTTTTTATCCATAAAATTTAGAGATGTCCACTGTTTTTAATAATTACCTTCTTTCAAAAATTTCAAATTCTCCAGTGGGCACTTCATCCTCAACTACCAAATCATAAACTTTTGCAAATAAAGGTCCTTTCTTCAGCCATTCTATAAAATCATCTAATTGTTCCTTTTTTCCTTCTGCCACAACTTCAACCCTGCCATCATCCATATTCCTAACCCATCCTTTAATCCCCAACTTATTTGCAACTTCGACAGTATTCGCCCTAAAGAAAACATTTTGAACGCTACTTGAAACAAAAACATGA
>JALTEL010000414.1 GCA_027073945.1 Caldifarciminota bacterium
CATTATAACTATCAAAATAATAAGAAGGGGAATAACATAGTACATAGAAACATACCTGCCCATCACACCTATGGAGATAAAGAGACCACTCACAACGGCATAAGACTGCGATAATATGGAAGAAGTAATGGCCACCTCGGACTCAATGCCTCTTTTTTCTGATAAATAGGCAAGACCCACGAGTTGCCATACTTTACCCGGTATATATCTCCCGAGTGCTGAAAGGTAAAAAATAGATACAGCATCCAGTATTTTTATTTTTTTCCCGCCTTTTTGCAGGATTTCCCTCCATAGAAAAACCATATATATCTGGGTTACAAGGAGTATGATAAATGACAGCAATGCCATCCACCAGTTGAGATTTGCACTTAAGGTGTGTAGCTTGCTCCAGTTTACTACAATAGATTTTATAAGAAAATAAAAAATAGCAATGGGTATCAGAAGGCCGACGAGTTTAATTAACTTTGACTTCTTTATGGAACTCCTCCTCTGTTAATTCTACGATATACTTTTTGCTTATACGCTCACCTTGAAAATGGAATTCTGCTCTGAAAAAGCCTCCGCTTAAAACGATTGGCAACCAGAATTTGTCATCCTCCCACATCTGGTCATAAGGAATTTCTGTGATGTTAAACCATTTTGGCAGTGCTTCTTCGGTTTCACTTTCAATACCTTCAAAATTTGATGTTCTAAATACATAAACATTCCAATCTTCTTCGTATACGTCGTAAAATCTGATAAAACCGCATAAGGAAGGATTTGCTATGGTTATTCCAGTTTCCTCAAAAGTTTCCCGTACAGACGCATCGCTTATTTTTTCATCTTTCTCTATTTTTCCCCCAGGGCCATTCCATTTCCCTGCACCATGCCCGCGTTTTTTATATATTAACAGGACCTTTTGATGCTTGATAATATAAGTAATTACACCCTTTATAATCTGCACATTACATAAGCAAAGACATCAAAGCCTTTGCAGTGTGTAACCTGTTCTCAGCCTCGTCAAAAACAACCGAATGCTCGCCGTCAATTACACTGTCTGTTACTTCTTTTCCCCTATCAGCCGGCAGGCAATGCATATATATTGAATGGGACCTGGTAAGATGCATCCTTTCATCATTGGCAATCCAATTCCGATATTTTTCCGCTAATTTCAGAGACTCCTCAGGTTTATCAAAAAGCTCAAGGGCACCCCAGCTTTTTGGATATACTATATCTGCGTTTTCAAAAGCAGCGTTCATATCCTCTGTTATCTCAAATTTCCCGCCCGATATTTTTGTGTTCTCCTCTGCTATTTTAACAATATCAGGCATAAGATGAAATTCCGGAGGTCTTGCAAGCGTAACATTCATACCAAACCGTGACATAAGCATAATAAGCCCCTGAGGGACAGACATTGGTTTTGCATAACTTTTCGTGTATGCCCAGGATACGGCTATTTTTAATCCTTTTAAATTGGAACCGAAGCGCTCTATTATTGTCATTAGATCGGCTATGGTTTGTGTGGGGTGGTCTATATCGGACTGCATATTTATAACAGGCTTGTCAGCCCAGAATGCCATTTCACGCATATATTTCTCTCCCACATAGGGCAATAAGTCATGTCTTATGGCAATTCCATGCCCATATCTTGACAGTATAATCCCGGTATCCTTCGGACTTTCACCATGGGAAATTTGGGATGTTCCTATATCTATATAGTGAGCATGCCCTCCAAGCTGAGTTATGCCTGCTTCAAAAGCATTTCGGGTTCTTGTTGACTTATCAAAAAACATAAGGAATATCGTTTTATTTTTTAAAAATTCAGTCGATTCATTGTGTTTATATGCATATTTCAGTGAAATTGCTGTATTCACGACTTTTAAAAGGTCATCCACTGACCAATCCTGTGTTCTTATATAATCTCTTCCTTTTAGTTCAGTGTTAATTGTCATTTTTCCTCCCTGTTAGTTGTTTAATTATAAGGCAAATTCTCTGTATAACCAATTCTCCGGCCTGGCTCATTAAAAATTTATAAGTAAAG
>JALTEL010000415.1 GCA_027073945.1 Caldifarciminota bacterium
TGATTATTTAAAAAGCAAATACGCGAAAGAAACAGAACAGGCTGAAAAAAGGCTTAAAAAAGTCCTTTCAAATCCTGTCGGAATTCTTCCTGCAAACTACAGGTTTAACAGAGAAGACGCGCATGAAAGATAAAATCTTTATAGACTCAAACGTCTTGATATATGCAGTTTCGCGCAATTCTCCAAAATGTGAAATCGCAAGAAAACTTCTGATAGAGAATACGGATCATATAACCGTTAGCTCACAGGTGATTAATGAGTTTATAAATATCTGCATCAAGAAAAATGTGATGACATTGGACAATACCTTCAAATATGCGGAAGAATTCATGAAAATATTTAATTTTGGTGGTATCAAGAAAATCGAAGTAAAATCAGCAATTCAAATCAAAAAGAAATATAAATATTCCTACTGGGATTGTTTGATAATTGCCTCCGCCCTGGAAAATGACTGTTCCATACTATACACAGAAGATTTACAGCATGGACAGATCATTGAGAAAAAGCTGAAAATAGTCAACCCGTTTAAACCTTATTTTGAGGCATTATAATCCGCATATTTCGTCGATGTCACAAATTTCCCTTAACACTTAACCACTTAAAACTTAAAACTTCTTCATCCGCAGGTTACACAGATATCACAGATTTTCCTTAAAACCTAACAACTTAAAACTTAATAACTTTTCTTCCTTAGCCTTTCGCCGTTTCCATTTCACTCATCACTGATTACTGATTACTGATTACTGATTACTGATTACTGATTACTGATTACGGCTTAACCTTGAACCTTGAACATAGAACATAGAACATAGAACATAGAACATAGAACGTTGAACCTTGAACGTTGAACCTAGTTTTCTCCCTCGCTCCCTCGCTATTTCACTTTTGAACTTTGAACTTTGAACCTTGAACATTCATTTCCCCTTGGTCTTTAGCGAAAAAAACTTATAATTTTATGAATGTCCCCTATATTTCCCTATGAACCCCCAGAGAACCCAGACATCGTTTTGGATACCAGAGAAATCGTCCTGGACGAGATGTTAAATAACATAATACAAAAACTCACAAATTTTCCTTAAAACCTAACCACTTAAAACATTTTATCATTTCCATTTCACCGATCACACATCACACCTGCCCAGTGAAATTGACGAAGTCACAGCCGCAGGCGAATTTCACTAGGGGATCACAGGGTTTCCCCAGTCCCCAGACTCCAAAATGATATATAAGGAAGCCCCATGAAAGGAATTATTTTAGCCGGTGGGAGGGCCACGCGTCTTTATCCAGCGACATTGGCGGTTACAAAACAGCTCTTACCTGTTTATGACAAACCGATGATTTACTACCCTTTTTCAGTTTTGATGCTTGCACAGATCAAAGATATTCTCATTATATCCACCCCCCAGGAACTGCCGAGATTCAAAGAGTTTTTTTCTGACGGCTCTCATCTTGGGTTGCGAATAGAGTACGCTTCTCAGCCTTCACCGCGTGGCATAGCGTCTTGGATCAAATGCTGGATAGGATAGTGAAAGTAGTAAAATAAAAAGCAGAAATAGTATGTTAGAAAACTTTACTCATCTCAAAACTGGCCAGAAAATTGTCAAGAATTTCGTATCATTGGCTATTGCCAATATAATCGGTAAACTCATTGGTTTTGTAACTGTTGTCTACCTCGCTCGGGTTTTAAATGCCAGTGGATTTGGGCAGATCAGTTTTGCTCAGGCGATCGTCGCTTACTTTGCACTGCTTTCTGATCTTGGTCTTAAGATGTTCGGAATTAGGGAGGTAGCCCGAGACAAAAAGCAGATCAAAAAATACGTTAACAATATCCTAACGCTAAGAATCATTTTAGCCATCATTTCATTCGGGTTACTATTGATTTTCATCGCGTTTGGCAACAAGCCAACGAATTACAAGACTCTTATGGCCTTTTACGGCCTCTCTCTATTCCCGTTAGCTCTCTCACTGGATTGGGTTTTCCAAGGCATCGAACGGATGGAATTCATTGGGATAGCCGACATCCTGCGCTCCCTGGTTTATGCTGGGCTTATATTTCTCTTTATAAACAGCCCATCAAGAATACTGAGTGTCCCTCTTTTTGTTTTTTCATCGTCATTTATCATGATCACTCCACTGATTTACAGTTTTGTCAAGAATTATGGTTGGTTCTCTTTTTCATTCAACTGGCCGGTCTGGAAAGGGTTCTTGTCACAATCCCTTCCTATGGGGCTTTCAGCGATTATGGTAACGATTTACTATAATCTTGATACAGTTATGCTCGGCTTCATGAAGGGAGACGAAGTAGTAGGCTGGTATAATGCTGCTTATAAAATAGTGTTGATAATGCTCGGCTTTCAGGGATTGTTAAGGCAGGCAATCTATCCTCTTGTCTCACGGTATTATTATGAGGAAAATCATGTATCGCTAGAGAAGATTATCAACGTTTATGTTAAAGGAATTTTTTCAATGTCCATTCCAATTGCTGTGGGCGGTACGGTACTAGCCCAGCCGTTAATGAATCTTTTCTTCGGTGCTCAGTATGCGCACGGTGTAATTGCATTCCAGATATTAATCTGGAACTTAACGGTGATCCTTGGTCTTGGAATGTTGATGAATGCTACCAATCGGCAGAATAAGCTGCTTATTGGAACCGCTTTGGGAGCGGCGACGAACGTGGTGCTGAATATAGCTTTGATTCCCAAGTTCAGTTTAGTGGGAGCTGCTGTTGCAACATTGCTGACTGAAATAGTGACATTAATTTACTTTGTTCACGAGTCACGAAAGATTATAAATCTGCCGATAACTCGTTATGTATTCAAGCCTGGCATTGCAGCAATTGTCATGGGCGGAGCGTTATTCATGTTGAATTTACAGGTCTTGCTGGCCGTCTTGGTAGGAGCTGCTGTTTACGCTATTATCTTTCTAATCATCAAGGGGCTGAGTAAAGAAGATATGCAGTTAATCAGAAAGCATCTTTTGACAAATGCAAAGAGCTAAGTTAAAGGAGGGAGAGCAGTGCTTCCAAACTTTCTAGTTGTGGGTGCGGCTAAGGCAGGAACGACTTCAATTTATAAATATTTAGAACAACACCCTGATGTTTATATGAGTCCTGTTAAGGAGCCTAAATTCTTAACATCCCATGCTCTCAAATTTCCACATAAAGGTCCTGGAGATCCTCAGGTAGATGCTGGCATTATTCGCGATTTTAATAGTTATAAAGCACTGTTTGCGGATGTTGATAGCCAAAAAGCAGTTGGGGAAGCTAGCGCTGACAACTTATATTATTATGATATTGCGATACCGAACATCAAGAAGCATCTGAAAGAAGTTAGAATTATCGCTATCCTACGAAATCCTGTGGGAAGAGCTTACTCTGCTTATCTCCATTTAGTTAGGGATCAGAGAGAGGAGTTAAGTTTTGAAGAAGCGCTAGAGGCTGAAGATTATAGGCGAAGAGATAATTGGGAGTTTATATGGTTTTATAAGGATGTAGGTCGTTATTACTCTCAGATTAAGGCATACATAGATGCTTTTGGGAGGAACAGGGTAAAGATATATCTGTTTGAGGACCTTAAGGCTGATCCAGTAGCTTTAGTGCAAGACATTTATAGATTCCTTGGTGTCGACGATACTTTTGTGCCCCAAATCAAGCGCTATAATGTTTCCGGCGTTCCTAAAAGTAAGTTACTACACGAGTTCTTGCACAGGCCGTCGATTGTGAAAAGTGTTGTGAAGCATCTCATCCCCGAAACAACGAGAAAGAACTTAGTGTTGGAGCTTCGGAATAAAAATCTCAAAAAACCTGAGATGCGGCCTGAGACGCGAAAGCGACTAATTGAGGTATATAGGGATGATATTAAACGCCTTGAGAAGCTACTCGGGAGGGATCTATCTTCTTGGCTAACTTAGGAAAGGCTGGTGTAAATCTAGTGCTTGAGGTGACACATGAGGTTTAAATATGTAATTGTCGGAGCAGGGCTTGCGGGAGCAACGATGGCCGAAAGGATTGCCTCCCAACTTGACGAGCGGGTTTTAGTGATAGAAAAAAAGAAACATATCGCTGGGCATTGTTATGATTTCTACGATAAAAACGGCATTCTCGTGCATAAGTATGGCCCTCACATCTTTCATACTAAAATTAAAGAAGTCTGGGATTACCTCTCCAATTTTACAGAATGGCACCTATACCAGCATCGCGTACTCTCGTACGTGGATGGGAAACTTGTACCCATTCCCATCAATCTTGACACAGTCAATCAATTGTTTGGCACCAAGCTTTCAGCACAAGAGCTTCCGGACTTTTTCAAGAAACTTGCGGGACCGGTTGATGAAATAAAGTCTTCCGCTGATGTTGCACTTTCCAAGGTAGGCCGATACCTTTACGAGAGGATGTTCAAAAATTATACCCTAAAGCAATGGGGCGTGACACCTGATAAACTCGACCCGCAAATAATTTCCCGTGTGCCTATTCGCACAAATAGGGACGATCGGTATTTCGATGACCCATATCAAGGGTTGCCCAAAGATGGCTATGCTCGCATGGTTGAGAGAATGTTATCGCATCGAAATATAAAGCTCCTGCTGGGGGCTGATTACAAAGAGGTGATAGGCGAAATAGAGTATGAGAAGCTAATCTACACCGGCCCGATCGATTACTACTTCGACTACAAGTATGGTAAGCTCCCTTACAGAACCCTGGAAATGAAGTTCGAGACGCATGATGTAGAATATTATCAGCCGGTAGCTGTGGTGAATTATCCCAATGATTACGATTTCACACGGATAACAGAGTTCAAGCATATGACAGGGCAGAAAGCCAGCAAGACCATCATTGTGAAGGAATTTCCACGAGGGGCAACAGCCGAGGAGGAGCCATATTATCCCGTTTTCGATAAGCAAACCAACAAATTAGCAGCGAAATACCGGGGACAAGCCGCCAAAGAACCTCAGACTATTTTCGTAGGCCGGTTGGCAGAGTACAAGTATTATAATATGGACACTGCGGTAGCAAGAGCATTGGAGATTTTTGAGAAGAAACTTTGGCAGGGGGAGAGATGAAGGTAGCAGCTGTTGTCGTTACATACAACCGTAAGGAGCTATTGAGAGAGTGTTTGCAGGCATTGCTGAAGCAAACAAGGCCACTTGACGAGATAATCGTGATTGATAACGCGAGTACGGATGGGACAGACGAGATGGTACCCAAGCAATTTCCGCAGGTCACGTATGTAAGGCTGCCAGAGAATATTGGAGGAGCAGGAGGCTTTCATGAAGGCATGAAGCTTGCCTATGAAAGGGGGTATGATTGGATTTGGGTGATGGATGATGATGCAGTACCAGAAGGTGATGCGCTAGAGCAACTTCTTAAGTCTGAACTCCTTCAAGAGACTGATGTTTATGCATTGGCTAGCGTTGTGCTTAACCCTGACGGAAGCATTAGTGCTATTCATAGGCGGCTATTTGACCCAACAAGGGTGCTAGAACAACCTATAGCCTTAGAATATTATGATAGGAACTATTTCGAGACGGATACCGTCTCATTTGTGGGGATGCTCGTTAGTCGAAAGGCTATAGCTGAAATTGGGTTACCGCTAAAAGATTTCTTCATTTACTACGATGACACTGAGTATTCTTTAAGAATACGAAGTCATGGAGGAAGGATATTCACCCTTCCAAAAAGTAGAATCTTGCATAAAACTGCCGGAGGAGAAATGCAGTATGTGGAGAAGCGCTGTGCTCCTCTGTCGTGGAGAAACTTCTATGCCCGTAGAAATCAGCTATACACGTATAGGAAATATAGGGATATTGGCTTCAAGTTTTACTTGAAATTGTTTGTTAGTACACTTAAGAGTCAAGTCGGTATTATGCTGTTCCGCCGTCGTAAACTTGCCAGCACTAAGATGTTATGGTTATCGATATTTGATGGCTTTAGAGGGAAATTAGGGAAAAGCATTGAGCCGTAAAAGCAAGAGCGCGTCTATAGATACCTGGCTAAGGCGGCAATCATCGCCCTCAACGGGAACAGCTGGGATGAAATGGTGATGTTAATGAGTGATACGGTAACAAATTACAGATCCCGCCTCACGGATCAACGAGGAGATTGGCACGGGAATAAAGAGTAGCTTATCATAGGGAAACGAGGAGAGGCTTACGGATGAGCTTGGAGAAGGGGCCTATCCCTTTCTGCCTATAATAGCTGGACACTTAAAGAGGGATAAATTAGAGTAGAAAAAAAGGGTGAGAAAGGAAGA
Source organism: Caldifarciminota bacterium (assembly GCA_027073945.1). The sequence goes on from JALTEL010000415.1 coordinate 6,249, forward strand.
AGAACAGAGATGGAAGAAGCAAAAAAAGCAGGCAAGGAAATGGCAGGAAACATGGGCAACAGTTCCTCCGAAGAGATAAAGCAACGGAGTGGAGGGGGGCCCCATCCCCCGAAACGGAGAGGTGCACAAGAACAGGTTTCAGACATCATCCCCATAAAAGGCTCAGGCATTCCTGACCCCGAAGTTCCCGCCAAGGCCAGCAGGAGGAAGTTTACCGCCCAGTACAAAAAAGAGATTCTTCAGGAAGCCGACAGCCTCAAAAACATCCCCGGCGCCATAGGGGCCTTATTAAGAAGAGAAGGGCTTTATTCCTCCCATCTTGCCACCTGGCGGAGACTCCGTACCAAAGGAGAATTAGACGGATTATCTCCCCGGAAAAGAGGTCGGAAGAATCGACCGCTCAATCCCCTTACGCACAAAGTCAGGGAACTGGAAAGTGAAAACAGGAAATTACAAAAGAAATTAGAAAAGGCCGAAACCATCATCTCCTTCCAAAAAAAACTCTCCGAGATGTTGGGGATCTCCCTGGATCATCAGGAAGAAAGAAGCGGGACACCCTGATGGCAGCAGCAGAAACCCTCTCAAAGAAAACAGGCATACTTCCCGCCTGTCAGGGGTTAGGGATAGCCCGATCCACCTTTTACTAT
>JALTEL010000416.1 GCA_027073945.1 Caldifarciminota bacterium
GTATATGGCTAACATCCTGAAGGTGTATGATACCCGCAGGGGCAAGTACATCGCAACGGCCAAGGATGGGAAGATTGTTGTGGGGCAAGTCCCCGATGACACCGAACCCATCACTCTGAAACGAGCAAAGGTCAGGGAAACCACGAGACGGAGCGTTCTGACTGACATTTCCACAAACAAGTTCACGATAATCGGCGATATAAACGAACTGGACATGGAGGAGATACTTCAGAACGCCTCTATGGGCGTTACGGGTGCCGAGTACGAACTTATGATGGTGGAAGTCCAGCGAATAGCGGGATGGGGCGACCCTTCGGAATGGATTACTCCCAATGAAGTCCATCTCCGCATGGACACGAAAACACGGAACGGCGAGTGGGTGTCCATGTTCATAAGGGACTGGGAACAGATGATTGGTCTGCTTGACCCTGAAGAGCGGGAGGAACTGGCCGAAATAGAAGATAACGAGGAAATCGTACAGTATCTCAACGATGCTATCGCTGCGGATTGGAAGAGGGGGCAGAACGGTATGGAGTTGCTGGTGTCGGGAAGGATGAAGCAGAGCGAGTACACACGGAACGGGGAAACCCGCCAGAGCCTCCAGTTATCGCTTACACCCGCATCTGTGTTCGAGAACCTCGAAGCCCTTCAGGAACGCTCACAGGCGGCTGGTGGCAACACGGTTGAACTTCCAATCACGAAGCGGAACAAGGACTTTCCGAGCATTGAGGAGGTGTTTGGGGATTCTGACTGCATGAGTAAGTTCGATTTCGCAGTCCGTATGAAGGAGAACGCTGAGAAGGCTATGGAACACTACCTGTCAATAGGAGTGATGTACGAGAAGGATGCGAACACGCTGTGCATGATACTATGAGGGAGACAGGTGGATTTAGAAAGCATATATGAGACACTACGACCCGCTTTTCCCCTCATAAGCACCGATGACTCCGAGAGGGCAATAAAGAACGCAATCGTATCTCTCATACTAAACGCCGCAAAGCGCAAGGGACACCCGAACCCAGCCGATGACATGACAACCCGTATGGCGGATTGGAATTTCATGGTGGGAGGCAAAGCCTACGAGGATTTGCGACTGCACATGCTGTTTGTCGGTGAGGGTGGAAGCGGAAAGTCGTCTCTCATGTCCACCATGATGAACCTAAACCCTTTTTCAACTATTTTCAAAATTTTATATCCAAGTTCGTCACTTTTAATGTATTTCTTCAAGGTAATTTTCCTCCTAATTAAGGTCCATGTGACTAATTATTGTATCACAAATCCATAAATTCACCAAATTCATTCCAGAGTATAATGAAATCTTTTACCTGTTTAAATAAGGGATTCTATCATACTCCGGAATTTATATTTTTATTTATCCCTATCTATTTTTGCAATAGCCACAACATTATCTTTTTTTCTAAGCTTTATAAGTCTTACACCATGGGTAACCCTACCCATATTCCTTATATCGGAAACTTTGAATCTTATAGTTATACCATTTTTTGTAACAAGAACAATGTCATCACTTTTATCAACAAGAAGAGCACCTGCAAGTACGGAACCTTTTTTGATGGTAGCTATTCCTTGACCACCTCTATTTTGTATTCGATATCCGGTACATGAAGTTCTTTTTCCATACCCGTCTTCCGTAACTACAAGTATGTCTTTACCCTCTTCCGTTTTAATAAGTGCGAGTATTTTGTCTTCCCCTTTAAGTCTTATGCCAATAACACCTTGTGCAGTTCTGCTTAGAGATCTTATATCTTTTAATGCCATATGTAGTGACATCCCATATTTAGTAATAAAAATTGCATTATCTAAATCATCTGCAAGGATTACTGAAATAAGTTCATCCCCTTCTTTTAGGTTTATTGCTCGAAGACCATTACTTCTAATATTTTTAAATTCATCTACGAAAACTTTTTTTAATATTCCCTTTCTTGTTGCCATAACAAGAAATTTATTAAAAAAAGTTTCCATGGTTTTTTTTCTCATAGGTATAACAGAAGCCAATAT
>JALTEL010000417.1 GCA_027073945.1 Caldifarciminota bacterium
AAAAAATAGAGTTGATATAATTGATATAAGAAAAACAATAAATTATCTTCAGAATGCATACAATTTTGTAAGAGACAGTGTTGCAAAAGGCGAGCGAATACTCTTTGTCTGCACAAAAAGACAGGGACAGGATGTTGTCAGAGCAGAGGCTGAAAGAGCTGGTGCTTATTACATTATTGAGAGATGGCCAGGAGGACTGCTGACCAATTTTGATACCATACTCTCTCGTATATATTACCTTGAGGACCTTGAGATGAAATCAAAAGACGGGTCTTTTGACAAATTGCCCAAGAAGGAAGTCAGCCTGCTGAAAAAGCAAATGGAAAAGCTTCAGAAGGTTTTTGGCGGTATAAGGAATATGAAATCCATACCGGACCTCATGTTTATAGTGGACATAACAAGTGATGAAATTGCCCTTTTAGAAGCCAGAAAATTGGGAATACCAGTTGTAGCAATGGTTGATACAAATTCCGACCCCACACTCGTTGACTTTCCAATCCCCGGCAATGATGATGCTATAAGGTCAATAGGTCTCATTGCAAAGACTATTGCCGATGCAGTCGTAGAGGGGAAACAGGGGAAAGACCATCTTGTTACAGAATCACAATTTAAAAAGGAGGCATAGATGGGAAAGGTTGATACAGAACTTATAAAAGAATTGAGACAGAGAACAGGTGCAGGTATTCTGGACTGCAGGAATGCACTTTTGAAAAACGATGGCGATATAGAAAAAGCTATTATGGATTTGAAGAAAAAAGGACTTTTGAAAGCCGAAAAAAAGCTTGCAAGAGAGGCGAAAGAGGGCCTTATTTATGCCTACATACACCCTGGTTCAAGACTTGGTGTGCTGGTGGAAATAAATTGCGAAACAGACTTTGTTGCAAATACGGATGAATTTAAACAGCTTGCAAGAGATGTGGCTATGCAGATAGCTGCTATGAATCCGATAGCCGTTACAAGGGAAGATATCCCTTCTGATGTGATTGAACGGGAAAAAGAAGTTTACAAAGACCAGCTTATAAAACAGAAGAAACCCGAAGCCATAATTGACAGGATAATTGAAGGTAAGCTGGGTAAATTCTATAAAGAAAAGGTATTAATGGAGCAGAATTTTATAAAGGATGATTCGCAAACAATTGAGCAGCTTGTAAAATCTTACATAGCAAAATTTGGAGAAAACATACGTGTGAGGAGATTTGCCCGTTTCAAACTTGGAGAAGAATAAAACAAAATACCTTCTTAAGCTCTCAGGGGAAATTCTGGGTAGTGAGAGAGAGGTATTCGCTCCTCAGCATTTTTCATTCATAACCTCGGAAATAAAAAAAGGATTTAATCCTGAAAGCAATAGTCTTGCTATTGTTGTCGGCGGAGGCAATATTGCACGAGGTAGAGAAATCGTAAAACTCGGGTTGGGTCATGTTCCTTCGGATTACGCCGGTATGCTTTCAACCGTTATAAACGGAATTTTGCTTTCCGAATATCTGAAACTCAAATCCATTAAATCTGTGGTGTTCAGCGCACTCCCTGTGGCCAATTTCGTAAGACCTTATAAGAGGGAAGAAGCACTGACGCTGTATAATAACGGTACAGTTGTTATATTTACACTCGGCTCAGGCCTGCCATTTTTTTCAACAGATACTGTATCTGCAGTCAGGGCAGCCGAGCTAAATGCCGATTTTATACTGAAGGGCACAAAGGTTGACGGTGTGTACAACAGAGACCCTGATAAGTATAAAAATGCAGAATTCTTAAAGCATATAACTTTTGAGCAGGCGATAAAATCGGGGCTGCATGTCATGGACCAATCAGCATTTGCAATTGCAATGGAACGTAATATACCCATAATGGTTTTTAACATTTTAAAAGAGGGTAATCTTTCCGCCGTATTAAGCGGAGTTGAAATTGGAAGTATAGTAAAAGGAGGTTTATAATGAAGAAGAGTCTCTTGGTAGTAATATATGCGGCAGTGCCGCTCGTTTTTGCTTCTTGCAGCGGGAATAACAATAACGAAAACAACAACAGTGTGATTAATGTACAGGGTGAGTGGCATGGGCAATCCCATTCAACTGTATACAATGCCAATTATAGTGTAAAGGCAACAATTGACCAATCGGGTTCGGATATAACGGCCCTGCTTATTACGAATGGTATTGACTCAACAAATGCAACTGGTAAGATAGACGGAAGTTCAATAACTTACGGTTCAACGGCAGATAGTATCAATTTTAAAGGTGCTATCGAAACTGCAGACAGTATGGACGGAACATGGACCTATGGCGGTGCAAATCCTGACAGTGGAACATGGTGGCTTATCAAAGGGCAGGATACGGGCAGCCATAATTTCAATTATCAAGGGGATTGGAACGGTCAGATATACAGACTGAATGGCATGTCTGTGGATACTGTTAATGTAACTGATGGTAAGTGGAAAGGTGAGATTACGGAAAATGCTTCTGCGGATTCCTTCACACTCTCCGGTAATATGTTGATTTACTATAACAATGCCACTGATACCATTTCAAAATTCACCTCGCTATACGGCAGTATCAACAGCACAGGGGACAGCATAAAGATATATGCGCCATGCAGCATATCCGGTTCAACTTCTAATTTTGTATTTGGAGGTCAGATATCCGGCAGCAATATGAGCGGGACATGGGTTATTACAACGTCTGCCGTTCCGCCTCTTCCGAGTGGCAGCGGAAACTGGCAGGGCACGAAAAATTAGTTTAAAGGGGGTATGGTCTTATGTCAGGTCATTCAAAATGGTCCCAGATAAAGCATCAAAAAGCCAAGAATGATGCTAAAAGAGGTCAGGCTTTTACAAAGTTAATAAGAGAAATTACAATAGCTTCAAGATTGGGTGGAGGAGACCCGGACCTAAATCCAAGGCTGAGACTTGCCATAGAAAAAGCGCGTGAAACAAATATGCCCAAAGATAACATTGAAAAAGCAATTAAAAAGGGCACCGGAGAACTTGAAGGTGTGTCATATCAAGAGGCCTCATTTGAAGGTTACGGACCAGGCGGTGCTGCCCTTCTTATACAGGTTGTTACAGACAACAAAAACAGAATATCCGGTGAAATAAGGCATATTCTCGGTAGATTCGGCGGAAGCCTCGGCACCCCGGGAAGTGTAGCATGGCAATTTGAGGAGAAAGGTGTATTGCAGGTGCCCAAGGAGAGCATAACAGAGGATGAATTGTACGAACTTGTTGTTGATGCCGGGGCGGAGGATATAACGGATGAAGGGGCTTATTATGAAGTAACTACTGGCAAAGATAGCTTTCTTAATGTCAAAAAAGTACTGGAAGATAAAGGCCTTAAGCTGGATTTTGCAGATATAATGATGATTCCCAAAAATTTGGTTAAGGTTGAAGGAAAAGAGGCGGAAAGGCTCTTGAAATTAATAGATGCACTCGAAGAAAATGACGATGTGCAAAAAGTCTACGGGAACTTTGATATTGCGGATGATATTCTTGATAAAATGAATCAATGAAAATACTCGGCATTGACCCGGGAAGCAAGGCAGTGGGTTTTGGACTTCTCGTTGACGGTGAATATGCTGACGGAGGCACTGTGAATGTTAAGGGAAAAAACCTGCAGGACAAGCTGTTTTTCATAGGAGAAGAGCTGTCGAAAATTCTGCAGCGCACAGCACCGGATATCGGATTCCTTGAAAGCACGATATACTACAGAAATGTGAAAACCGCACTTGTATTGGGTGCAGTCAGAGGTGTTATTCTCTATGAATTTGCCAGGGTTAATGTCAATGTTGTTGAGCTCTCGCCCACAAGAATAAAGGAAAGTATAACCGGAAACGGCAGAGCGCAGAAAGAGCAGGTTGCTTATATGCTGTCAAAGTTATTGCATATTTCCGTGGAAGGGAAAACAGACCATCATACTGATGCCATTGCCTGTGCGCTTGCCGGACTGAGACAATCAAAAAATGCTTTATAAAATAGAGGGCACTGTAGAGCATGTCAAGCCTTTTGTTGTTTATCTGACATGCTCTCAGATTACTTTTGAGATCATCACGCCTATCTATAATATAAAAAGTGGAGCGCACATAACACTTTTTGTATATTTTATGCTGAAGGATAACATTCCTGTGCTCTATGGTTTTCGGCAAAATGAGGAAAGAGAAATTTTCATAAACTTGATAAAACTTCCGGGCATTGGTCCGGGACTGGCGATACGCCTGCTTTCGGGATTGTCACCTGCGGACTTTCTATCTGCCGTTGAAAGGGAAGATGTTGCTGAAATAGCAAGTATTAAGGGAATAGGCAAAAAAAGAGCAGAGCGCATTATATTTGAGATAAAGGGAAAATTTCCATTGACTGAGGGTGAGGAAACAGGCGCCTACGATATTCGAAGAACCCTGATCAACTCCTTGCTGGCACTGGGACTTTCGGAAAATGACGCCAGAAGAGCAGTCAATGCGTACTTTGAAAAGACAAAGATGGGTGATATTAATATTGAAGAAGCCCTGAAATCCATATTGAAGAGAATGAGATGAAGCTGACCAATCCTTCTCTGCAGAATGAGGATTACGAGATTGACAGGGCGCTGAGGCCCAAAAAGATTTCGGAATTCATAGGCCAGGATAGAGTTAAGGAAAACCTCAATGTTTTTCTGACAGCGGCAAAGAGGCGGGGAGAAAGCGTTGACCATATACTTTTTTACGGTCCTCCGGGCCTTGGAAAAACAACACTTGCTCATATCATCGCCATTGAGCTGGATGTCAACATAAAATTGACATCAGGTCCTGTTATAGAACGTCCTGTTGACCTTGCAGGTATTTTAACCTCACTGAACAAAGGTGACATTCTCTTTATAGATGAAATACACAGGATACCCCATGCAGTTGAAGAATATCTGTACGGTGCAATGGAAGACTACAGAATTGACATACTAATTGACAGAGGTCCTCATGCCGATACAGTAAAGATAAATCTTCCTTATTTTACGCTCATAGGTGCAACGACAAGAGCCGGGTTGCTGACATCGCCAATGCGTGCAAGGTTCGGCATACAATTCAGATTCGATTATTACGAGCAGAATGCCCTTGTTGCCATAATAAGACGTTCGTCGGAACTTTTGGGCGTCAAAGTAACGGAAAGTGGCGTCAAAGAAATAGCCATGAGGTCCCGTGGTACTCCGCGAATTGCCAACAGACTTTTGAAGCGGGTAAGGGATTATGCCGAGGTTGTCGGGAAGGGTGTTGTTGATAGAGATATTGCGCTTTATGCATTTAAAAATCTTGAGGTTGATGCACTCGGACTTGATGACATGGATAAGAAGATTTTAACAACAATCATGGAAAAATTTGACGGTGGTCCTGTGGGTCTAAAAACCCTTGCCGTTTCTGTAGGTGAAGAAACAGGGACAATTGAAGAGCTCTACGAGCCGTATCTCATAAGAATAGGTTTTCTTAAAAGAACTCCAAGAGGTAGAATGGTCACTGAGGCAGCCTATAGACATCTTGGATTTGATAAAGTAAAAAGGAGGCTATTTTAATGAAGAAATACAGTGGTTATGCAGGAAAAATAGCTTTTATTCATCTTGATAAATTGGAGGTTGACATTGCTGAACTTCCTTACGAGCTTGCTGAAAGTTATATAGGCGGGGCAGGATTGCTATCCAAACTGCTTTATGATAGGATAGAAAAGAAAACGGACCCGCTTTCTCCGAAAAATGTTTTAGGTATTATGACAGGTGCATTGACGGGTACGATGTTCCCGCAGTCATCGCGTTTTACCATAGCTGCAAAAAACGTATTGACAGGCGGATGGGGAGAGTCCCATGCAGCAGGTTTTTTCGGACCTATGATGAAATTTGCGGGACTTGATGGCATCATTGTTGATGGAAAAGCGCCCTATCCTGTATACATTTTTGTTAATAACGGAAAAGTGGAATTGAAGGACGCAAGAGCTATATGGGGAAGTACCACTTCGGCCACTGTGAAGTCTATTACCAAACTGCATAACAATCCGGATATTGAAGTAATAGCCATCGGGCCCGCCGGAGAAAACCTTGTGAGGTTTGCTGCTGTTTTAACCGGCAACGGAAGGGTTGCTGCACGCTCCGGTATGGGTGCTGTTTTCGGGTCAAAGAATTTAAAAGCCATAGCTGTTTATGGTACCGGCAATTTGAATGTGGCGGATGCCGGAGCATATTTGTATGCTTCAAAAAAATGGAGAGATAAGGTATTGCATCATCCCTACACTCCTAATAGGGTGAAATACGGCACAACCGAGCTTATTGATATGATGAATGCCATTGGAAGGCTTCCTACATATAATTTTAAGCAGGGTGTGTTTGAAGATGCAGAAAAGATATCAATGGAAGTTTATAGAAAGTACCTTATCAGGCCGCGCTCGGATTTTGCCTGCGTGCAGCGGTGCGGAAGATTTGTCATGGTACCAAAGGGAAAGTATGAGAACAAGGGAAAAGGACCCGAATACGAATGTCTGTCCGCACTTGGCTCAAGAAATGGTATTTCGGATATTGAGGCCATTATCTATGCCCATCATCTGTGTGATGAATACGGCATGGACACAATAGGCACGGGCGGTGTTATAGCTTTTGTAACAGAACTTTTTGAAAGAGGCATACTCACCAGGTCCGATACCGGCGGTATTGAATTTAAATGGAACGATGTGAATCTCCTCACTCAGATGATTGAAAAGATTGCCAGAAGAGAAGGCTTTGGAGATGAGATGGCTGAGGGAACATACCATCTTGCCCGGAAAATAGGTAAAGATGCATTACCCTATGCCATGCATGTCAAGGGACAGGATATTGCCGGTCAGGAGCCAAGAGCTCAGAAATCAATGGGACTTGCTGCTGCAACTGCTGCCAGAGGAGCAGACC
>JALTEL010000418.1 GCA_027073945.1 Caldifarciminota bacterium
AGCAAGAGCAGCTTTTATATCTTCTACACTTAACGATGAATAATTTTTTATTATATCGTCATAGCTTTTTCCATCCGCTAAATTATCCAATATTACCGAAACCATGATCCTCGTACCTGTTATGCAAGCTTTGCCATGACAAATGTTTGGATCAACAGTTATTCTTTTAAGAAGTCCCTTAGTGATTTCTCTTTTTTTCATCCCTATCACCTTTCTAAGCGTTTTCTTAGAATTATCTGACAAAATCATTATATCATTCAATGAAGGTTCTCTTCAGGTTGGTAGGGGTAAAAAAGTGTAAAAATCCAAGATGTTTTTGATCCACCACTGAAAAAGCTGTTATGTGTATTTTACCAACGTAAAATTGGTATACTCTTTTTAACACAAAAAAATATCAAAAGGTAGGTCGGTGAGTATTTTGAAGCTCTCACAAAAATTCCTTCTCTACGTTATTTTACCGGTTCTCGTGATGGGAATTTTGATGCTGATCGGGTATCGCCAGGCTTTTCAATGGCAATTGAATCATTTTGTACGTGGAAGACCGGAAATAAGAATGTTTTACGATCTTCACCCTTATCTGCTCAAAAACCAATTGAGAAGATTAGAAAGAGCGAAGCAAAGTATGTCCGTAATGGTAACTTTTTCATTCATTTTGTCATTTGGAGTTTCTATAGCCACGGCACTTGTTCTGTCCGAGATCTTTCAGAAAAAGGTTTCTAAAGTTATAGACGAGATCTCCCGTGCCACGGAGAGAATGGCATACGGTGAGGAGATCAAAATCGAAAGTAAATCCTTCTCTATTGAATTTGAAAAACTTGTTGAGAGTATTGAAAAGCTTTCACATAAACTAAAAGATCAGTCTTTAGCAAGGCAAAGCATGACGTCCAGTGTGTATCATGAGTTGATGACTCCCCTAAGCGTTATGAAAATGCAGCTTGAAGCATTGAGAGACGGAATGATCACGTACGATCAGAATTTGACAGAGAAAATGATAAAAAGCGTTGATCACATTTCTCAAGTTTTAAAAGACGTGAAGAACATAGAAGGCGGAGAGATAAAATATTCTAAAGAGGAATTCAACGCAGCTTTGGAGTGTAAAGAATTATGCAACACGTTTTCAGGTGTGTTCGAATCCAGAAACGTGAAATTGGAATGTTTCATCGAAGACGCGTACATACAATCGGATAGACAGCGCTTCAAACAAGTTATTTTCAATCTCATGTCAAATGCCGTGAAATATACCCCCTCAGGTGGGAAAGTAAAGGTGAAGATCAATGGCAATGGTGTGGAATTCTTTAACACCTTCAAATCTACGTCGAGCCAAGAGTTCAAATACGGCGCCGGATTGAACTTTGTCAAGCGCTTCTGTGATTTTTACAAGTGGAAATTCACCGTTATATCTTCACCTCAGGGAGTAAGAACGACCATTCTTTTTCTGTGAAAAATCAAAGATGTTCTGTTTTTCAAAGGTAATCGTATATGCTTGAAATCTCAAAATCCCCCTTCACATTCTCCACGAGCTTTTCTCGTGAAGGAACGAGTGTGAAAAAGTTATCACTTAGCACTACATCTTGTTTTGTGTGTATTACCACACCATATGCTATGTTTTCACACTTAATCCTCAACAAGTCTCCGTCCTTTTCGTAAGAAATTTTTGGATCGGTCAAAGTCGTATCCCTCAGCCTTCCAAGCACTTCGTGAGTTTCAACACTTTCGTTGTTGCAAATTAATTTTTCATACACAATCGATTCTGAAAAAGCACTTGGATCGATTTCGATGGTGTCCACCTGTACAACAGTATCTTGAAGGATTCTCAAATTTTCGTATTTTTTCTCGAATACTTTGCCTTTTTTGAAAGACCATATTTCTATTTCCAAATCCACATTTTTGAGTTCTGAATCGTTCACGATTGAAATTTTCAATCCCTTATCATCTTTTTTGACTATTGGAAGTATTGGTGAGTAAAACCTTTTTGTGTAATAGTAAAGGGCTTTCGGTCTTTTGAAATAATC
>JALTEL010000419.1 GCA_027073945.1 Caldifarciminota bacterium
TGTAAAATTGTACAACCAGCTTGAGGAGGTTCATAAGAACAAAAACTGGCACATAAAAGGAGGTTAAATCCTTATGAAACAATATAATCAGGATACTTCGGTAAACTCTAATTTTGAGGAAGAGGGAATGCTTCAATTATTGTCATGATAAAAGCTTTTGTTGAATAGCCAGCTTAAATAGCATATAATTATAGAACAACGGGTCGTTAGCTCAGGCTGGATAGAGCACCGGATTTTTAATCCGGTGGCCGCAGGTTCGAGTCCTGCACGACCCATATATTTGTATGCTACCACTAAAAGATAACAATCCTCGCAGGTCATTTCCCATAGTGAATTTCACCATTATAGCTATTAATATAGGAGTGTTCCTTTATGAACTATCTCTTGGCAGGCATGTGCGACAATTCTTTCTATCATACGGTTTCATTCCTTTTGAGCTCACGCATTTCAGAACTATATACGGCACAGTACCGTTTTACTTAAAAATTCTAACTTCGATGTTTGTGCATGGCGGGTGGATGCATATAATAGGAAACATGCTCTATCTATGGATATTCGGAGACAATGTGGAAGATGTATTCGGACATGCAAGTTATATGTTTTTTTACCTGATCTCAGGGCTTTTCGCTGTTATTTCTCAGACATTGATACATGCCAATTCTCATATTCCAAACATAGGGGCCTCAGGAGCAATATCCGGTGTATTAGGGGCATACTTTGTGTTCTTCCCTAAGGCAAAAGTCCTGACCCTTGTCCCGGATTTGCTATTTTTAGGTTTCTTTTACAGATTAATGTATATACCTGCTTACATTATAATAGGAATTTGGTTTGTACTGCAACTTCTATCAGGATTGGCTTCACTCTCAGTATCGGGTGGTATTGCCTTTTTTGCACATGTGGGAGGATTCCTCACGGGGTTCATAGTAGCACACATCTACATACTTTCTAAGAGAAACAGATGGAAAAGGTCAACTGGTCTATGAAAAGTCCTATATTATTTACAATATCCCCGACAGTGTTTGCATATACACGTATTTGTGTAAATAATTAAGCAATGAATAAAACAATTCTGCTTATAGATGGGACTTCTCTCGCATTCAGGGCATATTATGCATTTATAAAAAATGCGTTGATAAATTCAAAAGGAGTAAACACATCCGGTCCCTTTGCCTTTGCGAATTCTCTGATCAAACTTGAGAAACTTGTGAACCCCACACATGTGGTACTGACGTTTGATGCCCCGCAAAAGACCTTTAGGCATGAACTTTTCGACCAATACAAAGCCCAGAGACCTGCCCATCCACCTGAAATATATGAGCAGATAAAAATGATAAAAATGCTCGTTGATGGATTTAACTTAAAATATCTTGAGATAGCAGGGGTAGAGGCAGATGATGTTATTGCCACTCTGGTGGAAAAGCTGAAACATGAAAAGGACTGTTCCATATTGATATCCACACAGGATAAAGACCTTTTGCAACTCGTCAGTGACAATGTTGCAGTACTCTCAGGTATGTCTTCCAAAATTGTAAAATTTGACAGAGAGGAGGTGAAAAAAAAATTCGGTGTTTTTCCAGAGCAGATTCCGGATTTTCTTGCACTTGTCGGAGACAGTATAGACAATATACCGGGTGTACCCGGTATAGGCCCCAAAACTGCAAAAAGCCTGCTTTCTAATTTCAAAAGCATAGAGGACCTTTATAACCATCTTGATGCCGTTCCACCTAAAACAGGAGCACTGCTGTCGCAGCACAGGGATCAGTGCTTTTTCTCAAAATCTCTGGTTACATTAAAAAGAAATGTTGATGTTGACTTCAACCTGCATACATTTGAGAAATGCGCTCCGAATAACAAAAAATTGATACCACTTCTCAAAGAGCTTGAATTGAACACTCTTCTCACAGAATTCACAGTTAAAGCATTTGTCCCTAACATTATAAACACCCAGGGACCAGACCTTCAAATGCTTGATGGCTTTGCTTTTACAATTTTCAATGACAATATAATTACTTCATCAAAAGACCCAAATTCAGTATTTAAAATACCAATCAAGGCAGCCCAATCTACACTTGAGAACAAAAATATCAAGAAAAGCACCTTTGATTCAAAAGAAGAATATAAAAGGGCAATGGAACAGGGGATTGATATCAAAGGTATAAATTTTGACCTTAAAATAGCGGCATATTTGATTGAACCGGAAAGGGGGAATTTTACTCCCGAAAGATTAATCATTGAGGAAATGGGGGTAAAACCAGATAATGACAGTGAGATCTTCGCATCTCAACTGGTTTGTCTCGTTAACAAATCTGAGCCCCGTTATTTTGATGTAATGAGAGAGATGAATCTGTCCACGCTTTATTCTAATGTGGAAATTCCCCTTGCAAAAATCCTCGCTTCAATGGAGAGGCGAGGTGTCAAAGCTGATGTCGAATATTTGAAACAGCTCAATTCCGAGCTTGAACTTGAATTGGCGGATATGGAACAAAGACTCTATGAACTGGCCGGTGAAAAGATAAATTTCAACTCACCCAAGCAAATATCAAAACTATTATTCGAAAAATTTAAATTGCCTCCTGTTAAAAAAACCAAAACAGGGTATTCCACCAATCAGGAGACGCTTGAGAAACTGCGCACAATGCATCCATTTGTTGAGAAGTTGCTCTCATACAGAGAAATTTTTAAGATTAAAAGCACCTATGTGGAACCTTTTATAAAACTTGCAAGCAATAAAGATCACAGAATTCATCCTGTTTTCCATCAAACGCTGACAAGTACGGGAAGACTGTCCTGCTCGGACCCGAATCTGCAAAATATTCCAATACGTTCATCCATAGGGAAAAAGATGAGAAGTGCAATCATTGCCGAACAGGGCTATGCCCTTTTATCCAGTGATTACTCACAGATTGAACTTCGCTTGCTTGCACACTTAGCCGAGGATGAGAATATGATAAGAGCCTTCAAAGAAGACATTGATATACATGCACGTACTGCCTCTCTCATATTTAACAAACCTGCAGGAAGCATTACACCAGAAGAAAGGCGCAGAGCAAAGACGGTAAATTTTGGTATTACTTATGGCATGAGCCCTTATGGGCTTTCAAAAGAGCTTGGAATCCCAGTTGAAGAGGCCAGACAGATTATAGACAATTTCTTTGCAAGTTACCCAAAGATTCAGCAGTGGATAGATAAAACAGAGAAGGAAGCCATAGAGAAAGGATACGTGGAAACAATATTTAAAAGAAGAAGAAGGATTCCTGAATTGAAAAGCAGTAATAAAAACATCAAGGAACAGGGGAAACGCTATGCCATCAACACACCGGTACAGGGAAGTGCAGCGGATATTATAAAAAAGGCAATGGTTTCAATATATAAAGAAATAAGAGGCAGAACGGACATATTTCTTATACTACAGATACATGACGAGCTTTTATTTGAGGTCAAAGAAGATGCAATTTCAGAAATCTCAGGTATGGTTAAGGAAAAAATGGAAAATGTTGAAAAGCTGTCCGTTCCTCTGAAAGTTTCAATAGGAACCGGTCAAAACTGGCTTGCAGCACATTGAAGCCCTCAAAAAATAAATACCTGTTCAAAATATTACTCCATTTTTCAAACAACTATATGCACAATTTAACAGAGTCATCAAAATACTCAAAGATATACACATATGCAGGTGGATAACTACTATAAAGACGAACTGACAAATGTATACAACAGGAGATATCTGTATCTATTATTGGACAGAGAACTCAAGCGTATCAAACGATACGGAGGTATATTCAGTATAGTTCTGTTGGACCTGGATGATTTTAAGGAAATAAATGATACCTATGGTCATCTGGCAGGAGACAGAGCTCTTTATGCATTTGCCCGTGTTATTGAAAGCAGTATAAGGGAATCTGATATAGCCGTTAGATATGGCGGGGATGAATTTCTTATACTGCTACCCGATACAGATGCATCCGGTGCAGAAAAGGTGGCCAGAAGGATAATTAAAATAACAAAAAATACGGATATTGGCAAGAAGCAACTCTCATGCAGCGTGGGAATAGCCACATACCCGCAGGATGCAACAGATTGGGAAGCAATATTCTCTCATGCTGACAGAGGCTTATATGCTGCAAAAAGGAGTGAAAAAGGGACAATAGGTAAGGTCAGCTACAGAGAACCCATTATAAAACTTCCAACGGACAGGATTATCGGGCGCAGGCAGGAATCTGCCTGGATTAAAGAAAGATTCACAGATAACAGCAAAATACATTTTGTATGCGGCGAAGCAGGTATAGGAAAAACAAGATTGATAACCGAACTGGCAAGGGCAGACAGCCTATCATTTGCAAGAGGTGCTGCATACGGGGCACTGCATGGAATGCCATACTTTTTAATCAAAGAATTATTAAAAAATCTCTATAAGTCATACAGAAGGGAAACAGAAGTTGCATATGAATCGCTCAATCAGGGACTGCGCAGTGAAATGAGGAAATTGCTACCAGAAGTAGCCACAGAAATACATAGTGCAGCAGATGCCGACAAATACAGGTTATATTATGCCGTTGCATCACTTTTAAGTGAAATTGGCAGAGAGCAGGGGATTGTCGTATTACTGGATGATTTACAGTGGATAGATGAACCAAGTAGCGAGATGCTTTTCTACCTGATCAAAATGGCAGAAGGGGATGTAACCTTATTTGGCGCATACAGAACAGAAGAAATAAAAAACAGCAAAATGGAAGAAATTATAGAGCTTCTTGGTAGAGAGGACCTCTACGACAGGATAGAAATCGGCCCACTTGGCAAAGGCTCCGTTGTGCAAATGAGCGAAGCAATTCTTCAGGCTGAAATAGATGATAAACTTGCAAACTATTTACAGATAGAGAGTGGAGGTAATCCATTTTTCATTGAGGAAATAATAAAAAATCTAAAAGAACATAAGAGCATAGAATATAGAGAAGATGGCGAATGGCACATTAAAAATTTATCTCCAGATTACAGCATTGCAAAAGGTATAGAAGATGTAGTCAACAGAAAAATTAGATCACTGGATAGACAGGAGCAAGTTGTACTTGAGTATGCCGCTGTGATAGGGAAAATAGTCGACGTATGGCTGATAGAGGCTACAGGTGGTATAAAAGAAGGCGAAATATACGATATATTAGATAAACTTGTAAGAACGGGCATACTCAGGGAAACCCAATCAGGGACTTATGAATTCAGTGAAGGCATTATAATAGATGTGGTAATAAGAAATATAACAAAGGGACGTCTCAGGATGATGCACGAGAAAGCAGCCCGGGTATTAGAAAAACATTATATCAAAGATATACAAGGACATGTGGAAGAAATAGCCTATCATTACCATGAGGGAAATAAAGGCAAAAAGCTCGGTGAATATGCGAGAATGGCAGGCGAAAAATCCATGGAAATTTATGCTTATGATAATGCGGTAAGATATTATCTATGGGCACTCGAGGGGGAAAATAGCACACAGGAACAATCTATGATATACGGAGAATTGGGTGATGCTTACGTGTCCAAAGGTGCATACGAAAATGCCATTCATGCCTACAACATGGGCTTGAAAATATACCCTAAACTTGCATGGGATTTTTACCAAAAAATCGCATATGTTCACTACCTGAAAGGTATGCATCATCGTGCTTTGCAGCTGTATAAAAAATCAAAACAACATGCTAATTCAGAAGAACAAAAAAATATCTGCGCTATTCATATTGCATCGGAATTAAAAGAAATCGGAAAAATCGATGAAGCAAAGGATATGCTGCTCAAAACCATTAAAAGGCTTAAGGAAAAAGAGAAATTAGCCGAAGCGTACAATATAATTGGAAATATTTACTCGGATAAACAAGAATACAAAAGCGCCAGAAGATATTATCTAAAATCCATCAAATTAAAAGCTCAGTCTCATGATATGAAGGGGCTTGCATCCGTATACAATAATTTGGGACTATCGCTGGAGCAAAGTAGAAGTTATAAAAAAGCCCTGTTTTATCTGGAAAAATCATTAGAAATTCACAGGGAAATGAACTACAAATTCGCTTACGGAATCACAACTTTAAATATGGGGCTTCTCTATTACAAAATGAAAAATTATGAGAAGGCTATGGAGCTTTACCAAAAAGCTGCAGATATAAATGAATCAATAGAAAGCAATTCAGCTACAATTATAGTTTACAATAATATTGGCTCTCTTAAATACAGACTGAACGACTTGAAAGCTGCGATTCATTATAAGAAAAAGGCGTTAAAAATTGCAGATGAAGTTCAAAATTACCCATGGGCATTTAAACTAAACCTGCGCCTGGCTTCTATATACGGCGAAATCGGGAAATTTGATGAGGCCTTTCTGTATTTAAACGAGGCGAAAAAATGCCTTAAGCATGTTGATAATGTGAGCAATGAAATATATTATTTTTATACGGTTGCCAGCATTTTTGAAATGCAAAAAAAATACAACGAAGCTATTGAAATTGCCAAGAAAATGTTGCAATTGAGCAGAAGGAGACAGGCTAAAAATGCTGTATATACTCTCCTGGACGTGTATTTGAGTTTATCAAGGCTGAAAGCTCTGCTTGGGGATAAAAGAAGGAGCAAGATGTATCTTACAAAGGCACTGAATAGCTTGTTATATCAAAATTCCAAAGGAGATGACAGGGCGCTGAGTGATTTTGAAATAGGAAAAATATACCTTTATCTGAATGACCTGCATTGCGCTATTAAATATCTGAAATTATCCGAGAAGGCTTTCAGGAAATTGAGAGACCTGCATGCGCTCGAAGGTGTAAAATCAATACTCAAAGGGATAAAAAAGCCTAAGTCTTATGATTTAAAAGGTAATGATGCAAGTTGTGCATAA
>JALTEL010000420.1 GCA_027073945.1 Caldifarciminota bacterium
TAACTTCTAATCTATTCACAATAACAGGAAATATGAAATGGGCCAACCCAAGTATCACAGAAAGTTTTGATGGCCTTATGGTTGCAATTAGAAACAATCAAACAACAGCACTTAATTTTGCAATGCCAGATGGATCAGGCAAATATAAATTTATAGTAACATCAGTCGGAAGTTACACTGTCGGTATTGTAGATAGTCCATTTCTTGATGCCGATACCTCTTCCACACCTGAAATTCAAAACGTATTGATAACAGAAAATACAAAAACTTATTCTCTTGCGACATTTTCTATATCACTTAGCAATCAAAGAAGAAATTTATTCGATGTTTACGGTTCTGTAAACAAATCTCCAAGACTACTAGATGAAGCAGATAATAGCGGAGTTCCTGTTCAAATAACTGAGGTTAATAATAATGGTCCACAATTCACGACAATAACAGATAGTAATGGTGGTTTTAATTTCGATGTTGCAAGCGGTGATTACAGAATTAAAATTGGTGGACGTTACACTGCTCCTGCTATTATCAAGTCAATTGCAACTGACACACCCTTAGGAGTAATAACAATAAAACCAGCTGTTAATACAGCACCAACTTTCATACTAACAGGAGTTGTCAACAAAGAAATAAAACTTTCTGGAGAAAACGACAACAGCGGTGTTATAGTTTCTATTCAACCAGTCTCGGCTATAGGGAATCAGTTAACCACTGTGACGAGAGCTGATGGTAGTTTTATCTTTGCAGTAGCCTCTGGTAGCTATAACATTAGCATAAGCGGTAATTATGTAGTTTCAAATTCTTCACCCCTTAATAACCCTTATACCATTACCAATCTTAGCAACAGCAATATTGGAACAATCAATGTAGTCCCTAATGTGGGGCAGGGCGGAAGAGTTAAATGGTCAGTTATCACACCTAATATCGCCACTGTTTCCTATAAAGTTTATTTGTCAGATATAAGTGAAATGGAAAAAAGGACTAAATATACATCTTTAGGCACAGGCGAGGTTATATTTGAAAATGTAAATCCTGGAACTTACACGCTTTCCATTAAATCTGCTGATAATGGTTATAGTGCAACATCAGCTCAATTCCACGTTGCTGCCGGTGAAGAAGTTACTGCATTGTCAACTACTGCAATTTTACAAGCACCAACAATAAATTCTGAATCAATAACATATCCGGCACTTGAAATAGAGGGAACACGTTTTTCATATCCGATAGCATATTTGAATGACAGCCGATTACCGAATTATAATACCTCATCATGGACATCAGATCACGCAGAATATTCAATGGCCGACACAAGGCCCGGTACATACAGCCTTAGATTGAAAAACTCTGACGGGACCAAGTCAACTAATGTAGTTCCATACTTTATTCCTGTGGCAAAACCGAAAAACATCAATATAAAAGCCACAACATCAAGTATTACAGCTGACTGGGTATTGGCTGATTTCGCAGATAAATCAAAAGTAGAACTATATGATTCTTCATCCAACTTAATTGGCAGTTGGACACTTCAAACAACTCACTTTGTTCGTAAATCATTACCTGCAAACACTTCATATTCTATAAAAGTATATGATGGTGTTGGTAGCTTGTGGTCAGCTCCGGTATCACTTACTATTACAACCAAACAAGACGAAAGTAACGCTAGTATTTTGCCAAGTGTAACTTTAGCAAACTCATCATCAATTGATGGCGGTTCCAGAAAAGCATTTGGTTTTGAAAGCATGGGTAACAATTATTATATCGGTTGGCATAATACTGATAGCACGGGTGAAGTTGGGATTTATAAATATAACATGACAACAGGCACTTTGATAGCCTCTATCACTATAAACTCTGATTATTCAGAATCTATAGACGCATTTTCATTGACATCAAACGGCACAGATCTCTACGTATTCTATTATGATAGTAGTAGCGGTTATTGTATGATAAGAAGATATGATCAGAACCTCGTTGATCAAGGCTCGCCGATAACTTTTGACGGTTCAGG
>JALTEL010000421.1 GCA_027073945.1 Caldifarciminota bacterium
TCCTGCTGTTAAAATAATGGCTTCATTCATAAAAAAGCGGGAGTGGTTCATACATATAGCAAGTATTGAGAGCGAATATCGGAAAATTCTGAAAGCTCATCTTCCCATATTTCACTTATTTGTTCAATGTCTCCATTTTGAAGCAAGAGCTCTCTTATTTGTGTTTTGCCGGTTAAAATATCAAAGGGCATTTTCTCTGTTTCATATTCATATGGCGGAGGCAAAAATTGAAATTGGTCTTTGTAAAGTGCCATCACTTCATGTATTAGTTTCAGTGCTGATTCAAAGGGCTTTAGTGCTCTGTAGTCTATTACATGGAAATAGATGCCGCCGCATAACTTTCCTTTGTATTTGTTAAAGGTTGGTCTGAAATAAAAGGGTCTGACCGCTATACCTGGCAAAGATTTTAATCCTGTGGCAAGTTTAAAAGGGTCTATAAAAGGCGCACCCACAATGTTAAATGGCCTTGTTGTTCCTCTTCCTTCGGATAGATTAGTTGCCTCTAAAAGGCAAATACCGGGATATAGAAAAGCCGTTTCTATACAGGGTATATTCGGTGAAGTAGGAATAAAAGGTATACCCGTGTCTTTGAACATCATAGCCCTTTTCCACCCTGCCATTTTGTAGGTTATAAGGTTTACATCCAGTTTGTAAAAATCAACGCCGAATTTCAGCAATTCGGCAATTGTCATGCCATGCCTCACAGGTATCGGAAGTAGTCCGACAAAAGAAAAATTGTCCACATCAAGTACAGGACCCTGTACAATTTCTCCTCCCAGAGGATTAGGCCTGTCAAGTACTATAATTTCCTTATCTTTACCATTTAAATATTTAATTAGCAAAAGGGCTGTCCACAGATATGTGTAATAGCGCGTACCTATATCCTGAATATCAATTATCAGAGTGTCGAATTTGTCAATTTCTTCTTTGTAAGGTACAAGTCTTTTTCCGTACAGGCTTTTCGCGGGAATATTATGTAATACTGTATCTCCGACATTTTTCTGGTCCTGCTCTTCTGAAAAAAAACCGTGTTCCGGCGTGTACAGAAGGTTGACTGTAAGACCACTCGCAAGCAGGATATCCAAAATGTTTTCAAAATTTCTATTGCAGGAAGCCTGATTGGCGAGTACTGCCAATTTTCTGCCTTTGTATTTATCTATATCTTTTAAGAATTCGTCTAAACCTAAGTTCAATTCAGTGTTTTATAAAGCAAAGGCGGCCACAGCCGCCTTTGCTTTTAAACGTTGTTGTTATCTGCTTCTTATTTGTCCTAATATCAGGAATTCCACTCTTCTGTTTTTCTGGTAATCTGCTGCTGATTTCTCAGGGAATACAACGGGTCTGGATTCTCCGTATCCCACTGACTGCAGTCTCACAGGGTCAATACCATGGTCAATAAGGTATTTTTTAACGGAATTGGCTCTTGCCTGCGAAAGTTTCTGATTATACCTTCTTGAGCCTCTTGTATCCGTATGTCCTTCAATCCTCACTCTGGCCGTTGAATTCTCTTTCAGCCATACAACTATTGAATCAAGTACGGGGAAGGATTCAGGCCTTAGGGTGGATTTGTTGAAATCGAAGTAAATATTTCTGAATGTGAATCGCATGTGCTTTTTCAGCAGTGCGAAATCACGTACAGTTTCCAGACCACCTTCCACAATAATTGTTGCCTGTCTTGGAAGGTACTTGGGAGCTGTGGCCTTTGCCGTGTAAATTCCTGCATCCAGTATAAAGCTGTATTTACCGTCAGCAGTGGTCCCTGTTTTCATAAGTTGTTTTCCTGTACTGTCCAGAACAACAACCTGTGCCTTTAACGGGGCAAGAGTCTTTGCATTGAACACCTTCCCCAGGAGTTTGCCTTTTGTAGGAATAAGTTCGACTCTTTTTGCAATGGTGGATGCAGGATTTATAATAACCACATCCCTGTAAACTTTGTACTGGTCTTTTTTGATTTTTAAATTGTATTTCCCTGCAATGAGTTTTGTATTTACCTCACCTATACTGTCCGTAACATACAGAGTTTCCACCTCAGTCTCGCTTGAAATCATAACACTTGCGGAATCTATCGGCTTCTGTGTGGCTTTGTCAACCACTTTGAGCACCAGTTCACCCGCCTTGGCAAGCAGTTTAACGTTCAATTTAACCTTCTGTTTGGGCTGCATATCCACGAAAATATCCTTTGGGAAGTAATCTTTTTTAACTATTTTTATGTGTGTTTTACCTTCAGGCACCTTAAAACTGAAAAACCCAAGCGAATCGGATTTTCTTGTAAATCTGTTTTTGGGTGTAATTACGTCAATGGATGCAATTAAAGGCTCATTTGTCATGGAATCCTGAATGGTTCCGCGTATTTGCCCGGATAGAGGGCTTCTAAATCCCATTGCAAAGTTTACTTCATGCCCTTTTGCTCCCATAAAAAGCCCGTTGTGAGCCGTATATCCAAGGTCAAAGTAAAATATGGGAAGTGATACTCCCATACCTGCACTCATGCCAAATCCTATATCTCCACCTACTGTAAATCCCAGTCTTATAGGTAAAAATCCCACCGGATTGTATTCTGCCCCGGCGGAGAAGGCAGGAGTTGTCGTTGAAATTGCACTGTTTGCAAAGCCCTGTATGTAATCAAGATAAACCAGCAGAGGTCTGTCAAGACTCCTGTAAGCAAGACCAATATTCAATATTGGTGGGAGTTTGGTATGGAATGCTGTAATACTGGTGTCATTCCCGCTTTGTACCATTGAATCTCCGTTTCTCAAAGTGGAATCTCTCAGATCCTGAAGCTTGAAATCCCGTAGGTTTGCATATCCGACCCCCTGTCTTGGGTCCTGATTCCAGTATATGTCGGATAGGATGTTGTTAAAGGATATGGCACCGGTCAGGCTTGGATTGAGCGGTGAAGAAATTCCGAGATTTATTGTATACCCGCTTCCTCCGCTTGCATATCTGTAATACACACTGTCTTTTGAACCTATATAGTTGGAATCGGAAACCAATGATGCTTTTACACTGTCAATTTTAAAGTAGGTCGGAAGACTAACGCGTGTTGAATCGTCTGAAAGATTTATCCCGTAATCCGTGCTGTAGATATAGCCTATTGATATGCCCGGATTTATCACCATTTGTTCGTTTAACTGTGTGGGATAAGACCCACCTATGGTTGATTCTATGTAGTGAATAAACTCTCCGCCTGTAGGGCTGAAATCGTATGTTCTTCCCAATTCATTGCCGAACAGCCCAAGGTCCAGAATGTCTCTTGGAATAGCTCCTTTTATGCCTGTTACTGTTCGGGCAGCTATACCAAAGCTACCCATGGATATCCCTATTGGGATTGTATTATTCACTATCCCGAGTTTTAAGGCATTTTCTCCTATCTTATTCAATATGGAAATTTTCGTTGAGTCGTAAAGGGTATCCATTGTGGCATATCTGTTATAATCGGATAAGGAAAATGCATTATTACCGATACTCAGTCCGAGGTAAGGCAGCAGCAAAACAAAATTGGGATTTCTTGGAAGGCTGAGATTCCCTGGAGAGTAAAATAGTGCATAAGGCCCGGTTATTCCCGCCATTCCGTGCCATGCACCGGGTTGCGGGTTTAGCGGGTAAGCTGTGAGTGAAGCTACAAATAACAGTGAAATTGCATATTTCTTCATGAAAATCCTCCTTATTTATTCTTTGTATGAATAACTGCCTGAATGTAACCCCAGGCTCGTATGTAATCCGTTCTGTTCACAAATATGGTATCGCTGATCGGTGGAAATATTGCCCATGCCTTGAGATTAATAATTGAATCCTGGAAGAAGTCAAAAGCGGAGTCATTTATGGGGATTTCAATTACTGCGTGTGTTTCGGGTCCGTTGGTCATGCCCTGTGTTATTGGGGGCAGCTGTATATTTACACTGTCGAATATGGTGTATTCCTTTGTCGTGTCTGCGTTCCACATCTCGGCGCCAAATTTGAACCCAACCGGCAATCTGTTCCACACATCAAGATGCAGAATCAGAGAATCGATTTGGTTGTTCTTTTGCGCATCCTGAACATCTGAAGGCACATTTAACTTTTTTAAGACCGAAACGACCGTATCACCTATAATCCTTGCATTGAAGGGTATTTTATAAAAGACATTCGCACTGTTGATAAATCCACTTCCAGAAAATGTATCTATTGTAATACCTATTGTAAAATCCCCTATGGGGAAGTCATTATACGTGTAAAGTATAAGGGAATCCGTTATCGGCCCCTGCGGAATATTGATGAAATCCGTGTCACTACGTGTGGTATCCTTGGTAAATAGCTGTATTATTATTTTACCAGTTACGGGGGAATCCATAGAACCTGTCAGGCGTATACCGTAGTATATCCTGTAAATAAAGCTCTGTATATTGGAATTTGCAGTATCTATATCACTGGGCAGATGATGTGAGAATCTTGCGCTGAGCCATGGAACTGTGCCCTGCACATGTTTGTTGTAAACAGTGGTATCCTCTCCATAGAATACAGTATCAGCGGATATATATACCTTGTCTTCATTCTTGGCAAGGTCCTCCATTGTTGCTGTCGTATCAATGGCAGGGATGTTGATTCTTACTTTCCAATCAGGTGGAGCGGGCTTTTTCAGACAGCCACCCACTATTAATATAAGTGCCACAAGGGCCCATATTTTTCGCATACATACCTCCTTTTGTTGTAAATTATACAGCCTTGTTCGGGTTCTTTCAAATAAAAGCGCGGCATATTTATGAATTAAAGCCAAAAATCCGACAATGCTTTGAATTAACGAGCATCTTGTTGTAAAATAAAGATATGGAGGAAGTTAATGTTTAAGAAAAAATTTGGGCCCGTGACCTTTGAGGATTCTTACACAATGTTGCTTCCCATATTCCGGGAATCCTTCAGAAAGGTTATCCTGCGTGCGAATGTCTTTAATGATAGCCTTGTCGTATCAAAATTCGAGGATGTCTTTAACAGGAGTCTCAGGATTTATAACGAATACGGTAAGCTCATACTTTATGATGAATTTTTAATAAAAGATTTCTATATATCGGGTACTTCACTGTTTCTCTGTCAGGGCAAAAAACTTGTTGTTGTTGACGATTTGCCCGTGGCACTTGAGAAACTGAAAAAATTTGCCTTTTTCGATGAGTATAAAAGAGGACTTGAGCTGTTTTCCGGTCTTGAAAAACTCAATACAGAAGTTCAAAAATTAAAGAAAACAGTATATACTTTTAACGAAATTCCCACTGCATTAAGCGAGCATAAAGGTAATCTCATCATAGGCACAGCTGCTGGAAATATATACAGTATGGACATTGAGGAGTACGAGAGAAAGAAATATGTAAAGAACAAAGGCCATTCTTTTATAAAGAGTTTTTATAAAGGGCTAAAAATGCCTATTACCGCCATATATCCCTATAAGTATGGGATTACAATATCCCTCGGAAGAGTAAACCCTAATGCTGAACAAAAGGAAAAGTCTCCGTATATTCTCGATTTAAGTTCCCTGGTCATCATACCCTCGGCAGGCAACAGGCACTACAGATTTCCCGGAGAGTTGATATTCAAAAAAGGCGTTGATGTAAAGGAAGATATTTCGGGAAGCAGAAATGTTATAAAAAAAGTGGAAGCAAGTCAGTGGTACTCATTTGTAATTTCATTCGGAGGAGAAATCGCAGGTTTCAGGATTAAAAGGGAAAGAGAAATAGAGCAGTTTGATGACCCTGCATGGGCATCTGTGGAGACGTTTGGCGATTCCGCTTCATATGATCGTGAAATATTTTTCTCGGCAAAGGATAAGGAAGGATACAGTGTAATTTATTACTTTGAACCGGAGCGGGCTGCATTTACACCTGTTATAAGAATCAGAAGATACGCTTTTAATGCGATTAAGGTTGACGAAACCTATCTGTATGTCGGTTTTAAAGGAATGAAGCATGGCATTTTTGCAGTAAGCAAAGATGTTTTGAGGGACTATTACAAAAAAGATAAAATACTTACTGATGTGGACAAAGAAACCATTATGTACGAAGGGGCTCCTGGTATTGTCGGACAAATTGAACCCGGGGTAAGAATTATTTATCTTATTTTGGGTGAATTCAACAGTAAGTTATTTATGATAAGCTCTGACCTTACCAGAAAGAGCAAGAAGAGAAATACGATTGTTGATATGCCCAGTCCTGAAGACATAGAAAGAGAGCTTTACGAAGACGATGATTCGTGGCATTTCTGAGAGGAGGTACAGTTGATAAAGAAAATCATAGGCAGCATAGTAGGTTCTCGTAATCAAAGAGAGATAAAAAAGCTTTTTTCATATGTTGAAAAGATAAATGCAGTATATGAAACTTATCACAGTCTGAGCAGGGAAGATATTTTAAAAAAAACCGAGGATTTTGAAAAAAGACTCAGAGATGGGGAAAGCAGCGAAGCGCTGATACCCGAGTCATTTGCCCTTGTTAAAGAGGTTTGCAGACAGTTGGTCGGAAAGAAATGGAGTGTTACGGGTGATATATGGGAATGGAATATGATTCCCTTTGATGTTCAGCTTATAGGGGGTATTGTATTATTTCAGGGGAAAATTGCAGAGATGAAAACAGGAGAGGGCAAGACGCTTGTTGCGACCATGCCGCTTTACCTGCATGGCATTATCGGAAGAATTAAGAATAAAGGCGCGCATATCGTTACTGTTAATGATTATCTTGCCAGACGTGACAAAGAATGGATGCAGCCTGTGTATGAAAGTCTGGGACTTTCCGTTGGTGTCATTCAGGGAGGTATGTCTCCGCAGGAAAGAAAACCGGAGTATGATAAGGATATTACTTACGGGACGAATAATGAATTTGGTTTTGATTATTTGA
>JALTEL010000422.1 GCA_027073945.1 Caldifarciminota bacterium
CAATCCTGTTTACCATCATATCACCTCCTGTTGTTAGCAAACTCTGCTCTAAGCTTTAACATCCTGTCACCGCCAAGATAGAATCCAATCTCATTTCCGGTCTCTAAGGTATATTCTTTGCTTGGCTCCATTGCGACATCATTAAGATATGTTCCGTTTGAACTATTTGTATCCACTATAACAATAGAACCATCTTCTTTTTCTGATATTTTAAAGTGTTTTCTTGAGATATGTATAAACTCATCTTTATTTAATATTCCTCCATTTTTATACCATGCTTTGAAATCTTCTCTTCCAAATTGTTTAGATTTATAAATATTAAATTCTAAATAATTATTTGTGGCAGCATCAATTAACTTGATATGGAGTTTGTTTATCTGGCTTTTTTCTACCAGTCTTACAGGCCTTCCATCAGAGCCCCTGCAGGAATTGCAGAAATTAGCACTGCTGGGGAATTCCCTCCCACACACCGGACATATTTTTGTACCATTAGACACTCCAACGTGTACTTGATTTTCACTTTCTTGAAGCTTCTGAATTATCCGGTTTTTCTCTATCTTTGGCTCTACCTCTCCAGAATCAGGCTTTAAGAGGTAACCACAGTTTTCACAGAATTTTTTGTCAGGAACCTCCTTCAGGCAATTTGGGCATTTTACCATATTAACACCTACCTAGATTAAACCCCTCCTCGTATTTTTTCTTGGGCCTTCTTTCTTTCTTCATCATTTAAATCACTACCTTGGGAAACTTTTTTGGCAACCATCTGAGTTACCTTTGTCACGCCTTCCTCTTGTTCATTCATAACTTCTCCATACTCCTCTTGAATCAATCTAGTAGTCTCTTCAACCTCTTCAGCCAATCTTCTATTTCCACTATCTATTGCTGTCTGTCCATCTATATATGTGCTTGCCATAAGGCTTTCTGCGGATACTCTCTTATCTCGAATAGCAAGCAAATCTTCATCTGTTGTGAACTCTAAATCTACTTTTGCCCATCCATCTGCCTTTCCTTTTTGTGAGGATATAGATAAATCTAAGACCCTCACTTCACCCTCTATATTTCGAGGAGATATGTCTATCGTCATTGTTAGTAACAGGTCCTCCCCTAGAGATGGAAGAATAGAGTAAAATATCCCATGTTCACCAGTAGGTATTACCTCTAATTTCTGCGGGCGAGGCTTGAACATATTAAATTCTATTATGGATACTCCTTCTTTTGGATACATATACAAATATTGCGTTCTTCCAGATCTCGCCCTGTTGAAGTCCCTGACAAATGCGGAACTCAGGTCTTCTAGGCTCCATACGTTTGTCCATGCACCTCCTCCAGCATCACTTATGGTCCTTAAGATGCGGTCATCTGATGCGCCAATTCCTACCGTGGAAACGCTTACTCCCATAGCTCGAATAGAAGAGACAAGTTCTGAGTATTTCTGAGGGTCTTTGACATCTGTTGGAGCTCCATCTGAAAGAAGGATTACTCTCGTTTCTCTATATGGGTCTTTACCAGTCTTTAGCATATTCATCACATAAACCAATGCATCATTCATACGTGTAACACTTCCTGCTTGGATTCTGTCCAAGGAAGATGCTATGGCCGCCTTTTGCTCCACTTTTGAAGGGGGAACTATAAGCCTTACGTCCTTACTGAATGAAAGCACAGATATTGCATCTCGACTTTCCATTTCCTGCAACAGTGCTTTCGCAGCTTCTTTTGCCTTTTGAAGGGGCTCTCCATCCATAGATCCACTATTATCCAATAATATTATGGTATATATAGGAACCTCTTCTTTTTCTTCAAAATTAGAGCGTACTTTTATTGACAGATTTATTCTATTTCTTATTGATGGATTTATATATGGTCTGTTTCTTTCAACTTCCAGTTTCATAGGAGACATTCTTTCACCTCTTATTTGATTTTTGTTTTCTGTCCAATTTTGGCCACAAGAACTGGTGTCTCTGAGGATGTGCCTTTTGGATTTCTGGGTGGTACACACCTATGGC
>JALTEL010000423.1 GCA_027073945.1 Caldifarciminota bacterium
TCCTAAAACATTTTATTATCCAATTGAGAAATTGAGTTTTGATATTAAGCCAGAAGAGGGTAAAGAAGAGGCTGATAAAGGGGCCTATAAAAAAATTTATGATGGTCTTTTGAATGATTTGAAAAAGATAAATAAAAACGCTCCGTTTTATGTTTTCTGGGATGCATTGGAATATCTGCTTGAGGTTTACACATGGTCTGTGCCTTCTTCTTCGTATTATTCTTATCCAAGGATCTCGCTTTTTGATCACTTGAAGACAACGGCAGCCATTGCACAAGCTCTTTATGGGTTTCATAAGGCTGGTGGGACACTTGAAGAGGGCAAGATTGAATCGATTAAGAATGATGAATTTCTGCTTGTTCAGGGTGATTTTTCGGGTATTCAAAGCTTTATTTTCTCTAAAATGGGTGAATCGAATAAATACGCAGCAAAGATTTTGAGAGCAAGGTCGTTTTTTGTTTCTTTGTCAACGGATCTTGTGGCTTATGATATATGCAAGAGGCTTAATCTTACAAAGGCAGCTATAGTTATGAATGCGGGCGGTAAGTTTACACTGCTTTTGCCCAATATACCTGAATCGGTAAGGGTTATTTATGAAGTTGAGGAAGAGATAAACAAAAGCTTTAAGGATTTAACATTTGGCGAGACGAGGTTTTATATAGCAAGCGTTCCGCTTTCAGATGACGATTTTGATTCAAAGAGTGATGCGTTTTCAAAAAAGATGGAAAAGCTCGTGATGGAGCTTGAAAAAAAGAAGTTGCAGCCGAAGATAGAGCAGTTTGTTTTCGATGGATATGTTGATGAAGTTTCAAGATCCGGGAAAGGCGTTTGTAAAATCTGCGGCAAGCATGTTGCTGTTTATGATGATGAAGTGCCGATATGCAGGTACTGTAAAAGTTTCAGAGAGATAGGAACAAATCTGGTTAGGAAGAGGTATTTTAAGGTTGCAAGGAATGAGAAGGAGGGTATACCTGAGATTGTAAATGGGTATAGACTCGATTTTCTATCGGATAAGGGGAATTTAACATCGTTTATAAAAGATGCTCTGCTTGTTTATGATTTAGAGAGAGATGGCGAATTCAAAGGTGTTGCTAAAGGCAAGATTTCGGGTTATGTGCCTGTTTACATCGAAGAAGAAGAAATAGGCAGGTATGATGGTCTGGATAGAGATGAAATCTCAGAGAATGGTGATCCGAAGACTTTTGCCATGATAGCCGAGGATGCAAAAGAATCAAATGGAAAAGGTGAGTATGTTGGTGAGGTGTTTTTGGGCATATTGAAAGCCGATGTGGATAATTTGGGAAGGATCTTTATTGAGGGTATAAAAGGCGATACTGAAGGAAGTGCGGGCAACAGCGGTGGAATATCAAAGAGGGTCTCTCTGTCGAGGATGCTTGATTTTTTCTTCACAGGCTGGCTGCAGTATAAGTTGAAAACGGAATATAAATACAGGTCGGTTTATACGGTGTTTAGTGGTGGCGATGATCTGTTTTTGATTGGTCCTTTTAATCAAATAATTGACTTGGCAAGAGAGATCAATAGGCATCTTAAGGATTATACAAAGAACGACGATTTCCATTTGAGTTGCGGCATATCGTTTTTAAAACCCAAAGTGCCCGTTTATCAGATGGCAGAAAGCGCTGAATCAATTTTGGAGATGGCTAAAAAGGTGGATGGCAAAAACAGCATAGGCATATTCGGTAAGGTTGTAAAGTGGGATGAGTTTGAGGAGATGATGAGGGATAAAAAGCTTGCTGATGTTTTAGAGAGCATATCGAATAACTTGAGATATTCTTTATTTAAATTTTCGTCTATGGCTGAGGGTAAGGGTGGTTATAGGGATTTGATGTGGAAACCGCTTTTATCTTATCAGGTGTATAGGAATGTGAAAGGAGGCAGAGCAAGGGAAGAAGCTTTGAGTGTACTTGTTGATAGGGTATCTAGATACAAAAGTAAGTTAATCGTGCCATTAAGCAATTTTATTTATAGAAAAAGGAGGAGG
>JALTEL010000424.1 GCA_027073945.1 Caldifarciminota bacterium
CAATTATTCCTTGCGTTACCAAAGACTGAATCAAAGAATTTATGATCGCCTTTTTCAAAGTTGAATCAAAAGCTTTTTTGAAAGTTTTGTACCTCACGGTTTTATTGAGGTAATCGTGCAAGCCTTTATCAAGGGAAGCCTTTTCGGAGTCCCCCAGGCTATCGTAGTACTTTTTCATTTCTTCTGTGCTCTTGAACGTCATGTGCTTTACGTCTTCTAAGTACTTTTTCATGTAATCCATTTTCTGGGATTCTGACATATCTTTGAAGAAATTCACATATTTTTCCAGAGCACTTTCGAGCCCAGAAGTTAATGTTTGTTGCCATTGATCGATCTGTTGCCCTAACCGTTTTATGCCATCTATTTGAGCCTCAATCCATTCGTTGGAAGCTTTATCGCCCATTTTTTCAAGTTGAGCCTTAAACTCTGCGTATTTTTTTCTCAGGACAGATGCTTTTGCCCCGTTTCCTTCCATTTCTTCATCTAAGCCGTCAAACGCTTTGGAAAGCTTTTCAATTCCCTTTATCTGTCCTTCAATCCACTCCGGAGTAGCTTTGTCTCCCATCTGCTTTATCTGGCGTTGAAGCCTTTCAAATCTTTCTCTTGCAATTTCAGCGCCAGCCCCTGAGCCTTCCATCACTTTCCCAAGTTCCTTGAATGAATTTGCAAGGTCATCAAGCGTTTGTTGTTGATCTTTTAATTTGGCAAGCTCATAGTGATACTGTTGGACACTTATCTTTCCATCTTCCAACTGTTTGTTCAAAGTATCAATCTTATCTTTGATGGTTCTTGATTGAGCACCCAGATTTTCAAAATCAGAGGCGAGATCTTTGAATTCCGGATGCAAACTTGAAAGATCTTCGAACTTTGAATTGAGAACATCCATATCCGTTGTAAAATCTTGAATGGAACTTTTCATTGAGTCAGAAGATTTTATTATTTCATCCGCATACTCTTTCCACGCTTTCTTTAAATCTTCGGAGTTTGCAAGTTGCTTTTCACTTATTCCAAGCCACTCATACATCGCTTCGTTTCCTTTGTAAACACTCTTCACAAATTCATCATAGCTTTGTGGATTTGTGGCTTCCGCAAATTTTTTCATTGTTTCAATGTTCTTTTTCTCTTGCTCATTCATAAAATTAAGAGCGCTCGTTACAAGTTGAATGCCAGCAATGATCCACCCAAACACCGATCCGGACTCAACGGCAGTACTTAAAATCTGTATTCCATTCGCCATGAGCTTAAAACCATCTTCTATTCTGGAGAAGTCTTGCCCAGACATCTTGCCGATCGCATCTATCAAGCCAGCGGTTGCACCCAAAGCGTTTTGCATGTCTTTTAGCCCTTGAAGCATGGCTTGTTTTGCTTTTTCCGCAGCCTCTTTGGCATTTTTAATTGCTTTATTTTTGGTGTTTTCTATAGCATTATCTACCAAGCCAAGAGAAGCTTTCAACGCTATGGGATTGTCTTTGTATATATCTTTGAGTTTCCCTTTAAGATCATTCAATGCTTTTAACTGTTGATCGGTGCTTCCTTGATACATCTTCCCGATAGCGTTCATAAGACCTTGGGTCGTGCTGTAAACGTCTTTTGTGATTGAATTAAGTTGCGTCCTCAATTCATCCGGTTTTAAGTTGATATACTTGATATCTTTCGTTTCTTGTGCCAACGCTTCAAGTTTTCGTTTTAAAAGTGGAATTTGTTCATTAGCATTCGATGTGAGCGAAAGCTTAAAGTCTATGTTTTCAAGATCTTTCACGTCGTTGTTATATCTTTCCAACCGGCTTTCCATATTCTGAATGGCAATGTTCGTGTTATCCAATTGGGTTTGCCACTCTTTCAATTGCTCAATTTCGATCTTCGTTGCGCCATTTTTAGCGATGTTATCGTGTAATTTTGCGATTCCTTCGGAAAGCGCCTTGGCATTCATTTTCAGGGTTCCAAGAAGATCTCCTGTTTTCTCGTAGTATTTTCTTCCATCTGCCAGTGCCTTATTAGTTT
>JALTEL010000425.1 GCA_027073945.1 Caldifarciminota bacterium
GTAAGAAAATACTTCTCATCCCTTTTAACCTCTTTCAACATCTCCAGCGATTCATCCAGCAGTGTAAGAGTTCTCGAAACAGGCAGCCGTAAATTTTCGCTCAGGTACTCCTTGAGAATTTCCCCGGGACTCATTTTCAGCCAGCTATCATCGTATCTCATGCCATAAAGTTGGGGATGCATCGAGTAACCGAGTAACTTAATTCTTTTTTGCACATCTCCGGACCACATGTTTCCTCATTGCTGCAGGTTATATTTAAAACTATCTCTAAAAGACCTTGGCGAGAGAAAGGATTAATATGTGCGGAGCATTTGCTGTTGAAAAGGTGGAGATGCTCGAATGTCAAAAAAAGGCAAATCTGAATTGAACGACCCAGAATCTGCTGAAGAATGGATTAAAAAAGGGAACGAAGCGGAAGACCCCGCCGAAAAGATTAGGTGTTTCGACAAGGCCCTCAGTATGGACAGTTCAAATACTATGGCCATGAAGGAGAAGGGGAATGTGCTGTTCGACATGGAGGACTATGAGGGGGCGGTAAAATGCTATATGGGTGTATTGGAAATAGAGCCAGATAACCTCGTTGCTCTTTACAACACCGGGCTGGCCATGGAAGAGCTTGGGGATAATGATACAGCTCTTGACTACTACAACAAAGTCCTTGAACTGGATCCCAAAGATGCTGACTCATTGCTGGAAAAGGGGCTTATACTGGGCAAAAAGGACAGGCTGGATGAATCTCTGGAGTGCCTGGACAAGGCCGTACAGCTAAAACCGGACGATTCTGACATCTGGATGTGGAAAAGTGTGATTCATGAGATGCTTGAAATGCACGAAGAAGCACTGGAATGCCTTGAAAAATCTGTGGAACTTGATCCAGAAAACATTGACTCGCTTGAGGGACTCATTTACATATCACACGAAATCGGAAATGTTGAGGATGCGATGAAATACAGCGACATGCTACTAGAACTGGAGCCGGATAACATAGCCGCACTGGAGGAAAAGGCAATCGTCTACACAGAAGAGAATATGTACGACGAAGCGGTGAAGTACTACGATAAGCTGCTGAAAGTATCGCCCGAAACTGTAAAGTTCCACATAGACAAGATACGCTGCCTTACCAAAATGGAGGACTACGAAGGGGCCCTAGAGGCTCTGGATGAAGCGGACAAACATGCTCCCGGCAATCTTTTACTTCTGGCCTATAGAGGATTCACTCTTATTGACCTCGAGAGATACGAGGAAGCAAATGAACTGTACAAAACTCTTGTAGAAAAAGATCCAGAGGATTCAATGGGCTGGGTAATGGTAGGATGGTCTTACCTTCACTTGGACAATAATGAAGAGGCACTAGCCAGTGGAGAAAAGGCGATCAAATTGAACCCTGAAGAGGAGGGGGCATGGTATGTGAAGGGTAAAGCACTGCTTAATCTTAAGAAGTACGATAAGGCAATAGCCTGCTTTAAAAAGTCCAGAGATCTGGGGCTGAATATAGAAAGCCTGTGGCTGGATTACGGAGATGCTTTCTATCATAGTGGTAAAACTATAGACGCCCTCCAGCAATACAAAATAGGTCTGATGTACTATTCGGATTCTGGGGAACTAAAAGAACGCAGGAATAAAGCCATGAAGGAGATTGAAGCGATAAAAAAGACCATTAAGAAGAAAAAAGGGAAAATCGTGAAAAAGAAGTACGGGAAGATTGAGTATTGATACTGTGAGAAAAAGGTGAATTCTTACTAATTAACTATAAATAGAATGACTACATAATCCTACCGGTGATTCATATGAATGACAAGAAAAGGGAGAAAACAATGGAAAAGATTATTGGATGGATGAAAGAGGACAGGGGAGACGAGAGATATGTGGATCTGGCATGGGAAGTTACACGAATAGAAGATACGGACCAGTTTGTAGCGGGCACAGAGGGACTGCCGTTTAAAATAGTTCTCGACTTCGAGAAATACTTCCTGAAAATCGTTCTTTATACAGAAATAGAAACTGCAACAATGCCTAACGACGAAAGACTGAAACTCTTCCGTGACCTTCTTCTCATCAACCAGGAGCACAGTCTGATGAAATTCTTCATAGACAACGACGAATACGGGCGTGAAGAGAACATTGGCATAAGGGTAGATCTGGACCTTGCCACCCTTGGAAAAGAGGAATTTGACGATGCGCTGGGTTCACTGATGATTGGTGCCCAAGTTCTTGACAACCTTGTTGGGAAAGACGATGACGATGATGGGATGGAGAAAATAATCGATTCCATAGCGGATGAACTCCTTATGGGAAAGACGAAAAAAGAACTTATCGACGAACTCATGTCATACGGAGCTACCAAGGACCAGGCTGTAGACATTGTAGAAAAAGCAGCAGAGAAAGTGAACCTCTCAGCACAGAACAGGTATGTTGCTTGAGTCGCCCAAAAACCCTTTTTCCCCAATTTTCAAATGCCCTGTCTGCTGAATTTTTCATATTTCCTCAGATTTTCCGGGGTTATCGATGGCTTAACCTCCTCCATAACAGACAAAACAGTTTTCAGGGTTATCGGGGCCTTCTCACCGGTTTTTACATATTCCATATAAGCCCTCTGTGCGGCCTCAATGCATATTTCAACAATATCCGCCCCGCTATATCCCTCTGATGCTTCTGCCATTGCAGAAAAATCCATGTCTGGATCGATGAGACGGTTCTGAAGATTCAACTGGAATATTCTCTCGCGGGCAGCCGGATCTGGAGGTGGGATGTAAATCTTTTTGTCAAACCGTCCGGGACGCATTGCAGCATCATCTATCTCCCATGGTTCATTCGTAGCTCCAAGAAACAGAACATTGTCATTGTTGGTGTCCACACCCTCCATCTCCGCAAGAAGTTCTGGGACAACCCTCTTCATTACTGTTGAATAGTTGCTGCGCCTGCGGGGGAGCAGGGCATCCACTTCATCGACAAAAATCACCGCCCTTTCCTGCTCTCTTGCGGTTTTGAAAAGTTTCGCTATGTTCTTTTCCGCCACGCCGACCCACTGGCTCATTATGTTCGAGGGTTTTATGGAAAAAAATGCGGCGTTTATCTCATGCGCAACCGCCTTGGCAATGTATGTCTTTCCGGTTCCGGGGGGCCCGTAAAGCAAAAGCCCCCCTCCGGTTTTAATGCCATATTCTGCGGCAACATCCGGATTCGTATAGGGATAGACCAGTCTCAACTTAATCTGCTCCTTCACATCCTCGAGGCCTGCAACATCATCAAAGGAAACATCGGATATCTCATAGGGGGCTATTGCTTCAACAACACCTGCCTCATCACTAACATCCAGCCTGTCGCCCTTGGAGCCCTCTCCCTTTTTCTCAACTGGTAAAGATTCCGCCCTTGAGAGAATCTTGTCGGCCCTTGCCATCCTGATCTCCTTCATCTCACCTTTAGACAATTTTGCAGCTTCCAGAAGGTATTCAGCAGCAATAAGGTAGTGCTCCCTTGCGGATGCAGGTTTTGATTTTTCCACACTCAAGGCCTTCTCCAGATTTTCCTCGGACTTTTTAAGCAGGAAATCCAGCTCAAACGACATTTATGCCCCCCTCATCCTCTCCTCAATCTCTTTTATTCTCTCCTCAATTTTATCGTCGAGTTTTTTCTCGTCCATTAGTGCCTCCTCGGTCATGCTGTCGTAAACTTTGGAGATCTCCTCCTCACTTGTATCTGAGGAATAGATTATGGCACTAGTTAGCTGGTCCATTACTGTTGAAAGAGATGTTTCGGTTTTTTCTCCCTTCTCAAGGGCCGCAGAAAGGTTCCGTTCCATTCTCGTAATCTCGGGCACCCCCACAGACTTATTTAAATCCCTGGCGAGGTCATCCATAAGATGGACCATCTCCACCGCAAATCTCGCCTCCTCTCTTTTTAAATATACATTTTCTATGAACAAGAGCAATTTCTGGGCTTTTCTGATATTCTCCTGCATACTTGCGTATCCCATGGCAAACTGCCGTAACATCTTTTCGTCTCCGAGTGCTGCAGCCTTTTTTCCTCCCTCCCAGTATCGTTCGGATAACCGCCTGTAGTTTTCTATAAACATATTAAGCTTGTTGACCATCTTCTGATGGGCTATCTTCCTCTCCACCTCAATTTCTGCATCGGATTTCCTATTGAATAGCGACATACAACTCTCTCCTGCAAAGGGATATGAATGATTTGTTTATTAGTCTTTCGCTAATAGCATAAAAGCAAGACTTTCCACGAAAAGTATATATAGAGCATTCGCCATATAGGGATAACAAGGAGGATTTATATGAGCAACATTATAGGAAGCCTGTTGGGCAAGAAAGAGAAGATTTCCCCGGAACAGATGGTAGCCAGAATAAAGCTTGGAAAAAGCAAACTCGAAGGAAAAAAGAAGGAGTTGGAAAGAGAGGCAAATAAGGCAAGAAGCGAGGCAAAAAAGGCGCTTCAGACAGGAAATGACGCCGATTTCAGAGTTGCATCCAAGAAATACTCCATGGTCAAGGGACAGTTGAAGGCTGTTGGTGGCTTCATAGAACTAGCGGCAAACTCGCTGAATGTCCTTGAACTGCAGCAGAACTTCAAGGAGGTCGTGGAGATAGGAGAACTCCTTAAAACAGTCCAGAGCGAGCTTGGCCTCGATACTGGGCAACTGGAGAAGTCTATAGCCGATATTCAGGCCACTTTTGAGCAGGTAAACGGCGCTGCAAACATGATAACAAACGCGGTGGATGCCATGATTAACACCGGAGAACTTGGCGAAGAGGAAGAAAAACTCAGGGCGGAACTCATGGCAGAGATTGAAGGAGAAGCAGGAGTAAGCGAGAAGGAAGCCGAACTGGAAAAGAAACTGAGTTAGAGGCCTAGCATGAGCGAAGGAGAGATCCTTGCAGCCAAAGCGCAGGGATATGCCAAATCCGCAAAGAAGATGGAAGACTCCGGTGACTTATCCAGAGCATCTTACTTATATCGAGAAGCTGCTAGAGCATACCTTCAGGCATCTAAAGCGGCCCCAGATAGAAGGAGAAAAGAAGAATGGCTTGACTTTGCCCAGATGATGTTTTCTGTCTCAGAAGCCTTGCACCCAAAAAGAGTCAGGGAATATGCAGGTAGCGACGAGGAGGAAGAGCAAAAGGTTCCGATTCCAATCACAAAGCCCAATATAACATTCGACTCGGTTGCAGGGCTTGAAGAAGTGAAGGAAGAGGTGAGACAGGCCATAATCTACCCCCTCAAGCATCCAGAAATATTTGAAGTCTATAAGGTAAAAGCGGGAGGCGGAATACTCATGTATGGCCCACCGGGATGCGGAAAAACCTTCATGGCCAAGGCCACGGCAGGAGAGGCATCGGCATCTTTCTATCACATCAAGCTTGGAGAGATTCTGAGCAAATGGTTCGGAGAGAGCGAGGAGAGAATTTCTGCAGTCTTCGAAGCGGCAAGGGAGGCACAACCGGCAATAATTTTCTTCGATGAAATAGATGCTTTCGGCGCAAAAAGGAGCGAAAACGACCCGGTCATTGGTCGCGTGGTTGACGCGTTGCTCACCGAGATGGATGGGATGTCAAAAACGGAAGGAGAGAAGGTTTTGATTATTGGAGCAACGAATAAGCCATGGAGCGTTGACCCCGCATTAAGAAGGGCTGGAAGGTTCAGCAGAATCATTCTCATACCGCCGCCAGATAAGAAAAGCAGACTTGAACTGTTTAAACTATATACGCGAGACCGCCTGATAGAGGAGATAGACTTCAGCGGACTTGCAGATAGAACCGAAGGATATTCTGCCTCAGACATTGCAGACATATGCGAACTGGCTGCCAGACGCCCGCTTGTGGAGGCCATAAACACGGGAAGGACACGAAAGATAAATCTTAGTGACTTTGAAGCGGTTCTTAAGGAGAAAAAGAGTTCCATAATACCATGGTTCAGACAGGCAAAGATTGAGATTGAGAGGAGCGGAGAAGGAGATGTGTTCGCTCCGCTTATGGAGATTATAGAGAAAATGGGGGGATAGACGTGAGAGAGATAGACGACTATGTTGCAAAAGTAATGTACGAAATAGATCATAAAAAAGAGTTTGTAAATCCGGATAGTGGGAAAAAATACTCAGTCAGTAATTGGGTGGATGCGAGCAGTTCAATGGACGAACATGACTTTATCAAAATAATGGCCCCCCTAGTCAGAGGCAATAGAGGGGTTACTTATCACCTTCGGAAGCGCAGTCTATCTGGAAAGATAAAAGAGGAACTGATTATAGGAATCCTATATCCCGGTAATCAGAAGGGATTAGAAAAAGTACTCCAAGAGATTAAAGGAAGAGCAGCTCATAGCAGCAAAAGGACATACATAGTTTGTCTGCCGGCTATGCACTACACCGAGTGGAAACTGCCCACAATTCCAAATGTCTACTTTGTAATTGCAGACCTTGTAAGAGAGAGAGTTTATCTGGATCAAACTGTGGAGTTCAAAGGTGCTAAAGAGTACAAAGACATATTCATGCCCGGCCGAAAACATGTCACCACCGCCCTACCTGTGCAAGAGTTGAAAAACAAAGTTATAGAGCACATAAATTCAAAAATGAAACTGACTTATTCGGCCACATCTGTGGCAAGAGAGCTGTCGCTTCAGAAGGAGGATATAGAGGAAGCATTTTTTCTGCTTCAGAACTCAGGATTTCTGAACTGCAGGGTTGAAGATGTTGATGGGGAGGAGCATCTTTATCTGTTCAGCACCATAAGCCCGACTTCCCGGCAAGAAGAAGGAGCAATAGACAGACTCGAAAAACTCCTGGAGAGTGTTCTGAAAACTGAAGATGAAAAGACCATTGAAGATTACAAGGGCGAAGTAAATGTCATAGACATAAAACTGCATAAGGAACTCGAGAAAAGGGAGAATGAATATGGCACACTGGAGAAGTGGTACAACTACCACGCAAAGAAGAAAAACTCTGCCACAATCAACGAGATTATAGACATACAGAAGAGGCTGAAAGAGGAGATAGGAAATCTCCAGGCCCAGAGGCAGAGAGTTGAAAAGTTAAAGGATATCATCTCCAGAGAGAAGGGAGAACTTCTCCCGGAGTCTGTCGTGGAAGGAGTAAGCAATTCCGAAAGAAAGATTTCAGAAGAGGAAAAGGAGTACGCAAGAATCCAGAAACTCACGGACATTTTACTGGAAATGAAGCTCCCGAAAGAAGAGGTAAAAGGGCTGGTGGAGAGGGCTCACAATCCGGACTGGTGGCTGAATGACTGGACATACGAAAGCAATATGGTATGCCCATCCTGTAATCTGAGCGGATCTGTCAGTTCAATAGAGATTGAGACGAGCAAGGGGAAGAGGAGAACCTACTACTGCGACGAGTGCGGGTATGTATGGTAAGCATTACTCTGGATCCCCTGCTGAACCCCAGTCCCATTCTTACACAGGCCCAGTTGTACGCACTCGCATTCCTTATTGGCTCATTTGCAGTGGCCGCACTGAGCGACATAAAGCACCTCTCAGCACCCGTGGAGTTCCCCGAGATCTGGTTTCTTGCAATAGTGTTTCTGGTGGCCCTCGACATTTATAGAATAAATGATACTGGGCTCTCCATAACCCTACCGGCCAAGTGGCTCCTTATCGCTCTTTTGTCTGCGTTGTCCTATCGGCCAATTGGAATACTCTTCAAACTGGAGATATCCGATGTTCTTGCAATCGCGGCAGTAATGGCCCTTCTGAATCCATTGCTGCTGATATTCTTCTTTATTCTTCTGAAACTGCTGACAATTCTCCTTGGGCCGGTTCTGGTTAGGCTCTTCGGGAAGAGAGAGGCGTATCCGTTCATGCCTATTGTTCTGCTGGCGAGCATGGGTGTGTTCTTTTTGGGAACATATTTAATCAACACACAATGGACATGATCCTACCTAAACATAGTGAGGATAAATTATATATGTTTCCGCACCCTCCCCCCCATTAGCTCTGAACTCTACCACCCATCTATCTCTATGAGATCCCTTCTTAGCTATCAAACCCCATAAAATCACACATAATGACTTCTTAACTAGGATTTGTTCATAGGTTCTATTGTCGTTTTCTCTATCATCCTCTTCCACTCTAAATGTTGCTCTTTCCTTCTTTCCTCCAAAGAGTCTGTCTAGTGCAGGATAGGTTTCTGCAAAGCAATTCTGTTTCTTCTTCCAAAATTGCTTCTTTACCAGTAACGTCATGATAGCAATTGCGAGCCATATAACCGGCTGGCTCCAAGGCAATAATAAAATTGGTTGTAGGTATGGGGAAAGAAATGTGTAGGGATCTGCATACTTTACATAACCCATAAAAACAGCACTTATGGCTGGAGTTATTTTCACCACAAGAGTTGAAGCCCTTAAATAATTGTAATCCTCCGGATCTATAGCAAAAAAGAAGACTCCAGAACCTGCCAATACGCCGAGAAATATCAAAAATAGTTCTACACTCTCAAAAAGTTTCTCAAAATCGCGTAAGGAGTACGCCTCTAAAAAGAAGTACATGACGCTCCATACTATGATGCTTACCGAAGCAAGTTCAAAACGATGTCTTCTCAGTATCATGTCAGACTTTACCTTTGGGAGGAGGGACAGAACTGTAGAAACTAAGACTGAAACAGTTAAAGAAAGGAATAGAGCGCTTTCAGCCCCGTTATCATTATTGCCAAATAGGATTAATGAAGACAGAAACGGTAGGATAACAAGTAATAGGGCGTAGAAAAACATTCTGAAGGAATGCTCCATTTGGTTCCCGATATCTGCCTCAGCTTCCACAAGGCGTGAATAATTGGCATCGATATTCTTAAAGAATTCCTCCATAAAAGCTGGGACAACTTGATGATTTTTGGCATAATCTCTATGCATTTTGGCATAGCTTCTGAATACTTTCCTCGGAGAGTCTAGTTTATTAAGAATTTTCTCTAGTTGATTTTCATCTGCCGGGCTGATATGATTTATTAATATTATGTAATTGTCAAACACAGCGATGTCCGCTTGGTTATTTGCAATGTTATCAAAAGCATTAGGCCATACCCCATGAATCTCTTCCTTACTGATTATGCCTTTCCCAAAAACATTGAATAGAAAGTCGGGTATGTTTGCATTTGGGATGCCGATTTCAAGGGCTCTGACTATTTTGGGCATGTACTTAGAAAAATCTTCAGCAACTTCTATGTGGATGTTGGCAGTAAAGTGCTCGTCATTGAACTGCGGATTACTAAATGAAATATTGATAAGCATTTCATTTTCGGCTTTTACTGTTATTTCTGGACGATTAAGTTCGTTAGCATAATTATTTATTATGTCCTGAAAATATCTGATGTTGAAATCCCCAATATTATTGGGGTATACATCATATAAATTTCTCAGACCATCTATTGCATTCCCGATCTCTCTTAACTTTGTATTCTCTATTGTTAGATTATCCCCATCTATATCCAATATCATATCACATCCCAATTTCTTGGCTCATTAATGGTCTGCCCACATAGGTTCGAAAAAAGTGAACGTCTCCGACGGCGATTTTTCTCATTCCACTCTGCCCAAACATTAAATATTATGTGCGCCATGGAATTGGGGAGCCAACGGCTCTTAGCTTCAATTAATGTAACATTTGCAACAAAAGAATTATCCTGACTTATGAATTTGAAAACAACCACGCTATCATCTTCAGTCATAGAGGAAGATACATCCGTATGTCTCTTTACAAAGCTATTCATTCCTCTCTTGACAGCTTCTTTATTTAATTTAATTTCTTGATTATGTGACACCCCTCTTAACTCATTCTCCTTTATAATTTTAGCAGAAATAGGATTGTTTA
This sequence comes from Caldifarciminota bacterium, assembly GCA_027073945.1. The sequence continues at coordinate 9,820 of JALTEL010000425.1, forward strand.
CCACTATTTCTGGATGAGTTTGTACAACCTCGATAATCTTATCTGGCAGTAATGCCAAAACATTGATAATATTGCTGTTCATGTGGGTTAGGTCTTTTGAAATTCCTTCAATGGCCTCCAGAAGTCTTTCTAGTTTTTCGATTTCGTTAGATTGATTCTTCTCTAATATGGGCTTTAGTGCTTCAAGTATATCATTCATACTATCCTCCGGAATGGTTTTCATCATTTCGACAAACTTCTTTTTTGTATTATCCGATAGTTCTCTCATAGAATCATCCAGAAGTTTTATTTGTTTAAGAACCTCATGAAAACGAGAAATAAATAGTGAGGACATGGACGAAATCTCTTCTAGACTCTTTTCTGTGTTCTTCAGAGTCTCTGCGCCTACTACTGCAGATTTTTTTTGCATTTCCAATATGGAAATCACATATGAGAACGTCATGTTTTGAAGGGAAATCAGTTGTTCATTTTGGAACGATAAAGCGTTAAACTGAGATTCAAACCAATCCTGATCTGACTGAAGAGTTTTTATTACCTTTTTTGACTGAACTATATCCAGTCCTTCTGTCAACTCATCTTTATTTTTCTCTATTTCCTCTAATTGCCCAACCAGATTATCTTCTTCCACACCTTCAAGCTTCAGGGTTTTCAGTATGTCTTCCTTAAATCTCAGAATTAGAAGAGTGGCTATAACATCATCCTTAAACTCATTCTGATATTGATTCAACTTCTCCAATTCATTCCTAGCACTAGTTTTATCTAATCTGTATTTGGTGGATAGCCAGATTCTATACTCGTGCTCGATATCTTTGACATCAGTCACATTAAACACCTATTTATTCCTTTGGAATTCCATTTTGTAGAAATCTAAGATTTCTACGTTTATCTTTAATTGTTTTATTGATAGCGACTCTAATTTTTTGCACATTGTCAATACACTCTTCTAAGTTATCTATTTTCTTTAAACAGTTAGAGATGTCAACACTTGGCTGTCCGACCTTCGCAAGATCATGTTTTATCGTTTCTAATTCATCCTCAATAGCCATCTTCAAATGTTCTAAATCATTATTAAATTTTTTCACGGAATCACTGCCCATCAACTGCGTAATTTTTATATATATATTTTTTAAATTCTCGTCACACATCTTGGGAGGTGTATCGTTAGATTCCTTTACGCCTTTCAATTCATTAAGATTATTTTTTAACTCTTTTATGAGCGTGGCGGCATTTTCACGCTTTATTGAGCTTAGAGCCATTTTCATGAGCAGAGCCACCTGAAATTTTTCTAAGAAATGTTTTTGTACTTTAAGTTTATATATAGCAGATTCTAGGTCTGCTCTCTCCATTTTCTCAATATGTATATCCTTCTTAATTATAGTTCTCTGATCTTCCAGAAACAATCTCATGTGTGAAATGAGAACGTCCCAATCTGCGTCAGGCTCCACCAATATTCGGGTTCCCTCCTTCTCATCTGGAACCAGAGCAAGATGGAGATTTTTAACATCACCCGAAGCAAATGTAGAGAAAAACAAAAGAGGTCCACCTTCTTGCAAAATATGGAGATAGAAAACTTCCAATACAGAATTCACTATTCCAATTACATTTCCATTGTTTACAGCTGGGATTTTCTTCACAAAAGGTTTCTTAGAAACATATGCATTGAATACTCTACTTAAAAGAAACATGTTGAGCCCGTTTTCCAAATGCTTGACAACATCCCTACTCAACTTGATTCCAGTATAATCCACCCGATCATAAAATGCAAATATTTTATCATATTCGTTTGAAAAAAGTTCATTATAATCTCTAAATAAAAAGCTATTCTGTACCTCATTTAAAAAGGCAAAACCTTTTGGAACCTTCTTAATCACCAGTTCAATAGGCGCAGGTTCTAGCTTCTCGTAAAACTCAAAAACATCCCGGTATTTGTACGATAACTCAGCAAGCTCTTCTTTTAAAACAAAAGGATTTCTCCCGATTTTATGTAGATCATCACTATTGAGGATAAAGATATGTGAATAATACCTTTTTCTACCAACACGATCTTTTCCATTTTGAATGATGTTTGCAAATACATACTTATCCTCTTTGAGACTGAAAAATGCATATCCGGAACTGCCTTCTTCTGGAAATCTTTGAGCATAAGTCAATTTGGACGTTATTATCCCTTTTTCACCCTTTGTAAAATCTCCAGAATACGCAACAAGCTGATTATCACTTCGATTTGGGAATTCGCGTGATTGGCCCCATGTGTATATCGCCTGTTGAAGATTTAGTCTAACCACATCCTCTGGTTCAATCATACCTATTCCACCCCCAGATTATCCAGCTCCAAGACCCAAATCAATGGCTCGAAGACCCTATAGGGTATCCATTCGCCCTGATATCCTTGTATTCCTCTTGCCTGTAGCCCTGTAGCACTAACCGGAAAAATCCTGACCTCTATTCCCTCTTCGCCTCCCTCTTTGATTTCTTCAACCCGTCTCCTGACGAAATTAAATGGATAAAAAAGCATCATCTCATCCGGACCAAAATTATGACCTATTGGCCGATTCCTATCATCTAACTTGAAATAATTCAAAAACTCAAAATTATTTCCTTGAAGAATAGGGGTGCTCTTATATCTACGCCTCACTTTTTGGACAAAATCCCTATAGTTCTCGTTGAGCAGCCCATCCATTTTGGGGATGACTATGGCAACCTTCCTTAACTGCTCCAATAGAAGATTGGAATGTGTTAGAAGATTCGGTGGGATAGTCTGATTGATTAGATAATGAACAAAATTATCTATATCAACTTCTGAATCGCGATCAAAGTTAAAGCCACCAAATAGGTCGACGAAAATTAGAATTGCATCTGATTCGCCAAAGACTTTCTGAAACAGGCTAAAAGCATCTGTTCCATTTCTTTGATATTGCCCCGCCTCAAGCATTTTGAAAATGTCATCCCCCGCAAAATCCCAGAGTATAAGATTATGCGATTCCCTCGGAAATTGTGCATTGTTTGGGACTATCTTAAGGTTAAAATTCCGGCTCATGAGCCTGGCAATGCAATCCGTTATATTCTCTCCCTGTTCGCACTCAGCAAGCATTTGAGCAATGGTGTTTTCATCACGATTTATATTGAAATCCTCATTGCCTAGAATTTGCATGGTTCCGAGTGGGTTTTCAAAGATTGGTTGTTGATTCCCATGGTCTTCGATAACGATGTGGTTTTCTTCTAGGAATTCTACATATTCTCCCGCTGCGCTTGCAGGCTCTATGACCTGGCGAAGCAAGGACTGCATGTACCAAGACTTCCCTGAGCCTGATGAACCGATGAGTCCAATATTCATTTCTATTACCTCCTGTTGTATAGGAAGTTTAAGTCCCCATGTATTACTGGGCAAGAGTGTACAGCTTCTGATATATTACTTAGCCAACATTTCTCTGAGATAGGATATCATGAGAGTATAAAGACTTTTTCCTATCCAACATTAAAGCATCTAAATTTACTTGGAAGTAGCAGTCAAATCTGCAACCGTTTCTATATAACACATCGTCGCACCCATCATACCTATTCCACCCCTAGATTATCCAGCTCCAAGACCCAAATCAATGGCTCGAAGACCCTATAGGGTATCCATTCGCCCTGATATCCTTGTATTCCTCTTGCCTGTAGCCCTGTGGCACTAACCGGAAAGATTCTGAAATTTTCTACACCATCATTATTTTCAATGTGCATATTAATATTAGGCGCTTGTGCATCAAATAGGCTGAGCGGCCATATTGTCCCCAGATTATTGGGGTTAAAATTATGACCTGTTGGCCGATTCCTATCATCTAAATTGAAATAATTCAAAAAATCAACATTATTACCTCTCAGAAATCCGCCATACCCTAAGATGCTCCTCACTTCTTGAACAAAATCCCTATAGTTCTTGTTGAGCAGCCCATCCATTTTGGGGATAACTAGGGCAACCTTCCTTAACTGCTCCAGGTAAAGATTGTTAGATATCAAAAGATGCGGGATTCTAGTCTGACGAGCTATCCCTTGAACAAAATTATCTATATCAACTTCTGAATCGCGATCAAAGTTAAAGCCACCAAATAGGTCGACGAAAATTAGAATTGCATCTGATTCGCCAAAGACTTTCTGAAACAGGCTAAAAGCATCTGTTCCATTTCTTTGATATTGCCCCGCCTCAAGCATTTTGAAAATGTCATCCCCCGCAAAATCCCAGAGTATAAGATTATGCGATTCCCTCGGAAATTGTGCATTGTTTGGGACTATCTTAAGGTTAAAATTCCGGCTCATGAGCCTGGCAATGCAATCCGTTATATTCTCTCCCTGTTCGCACTCAGCAAGCATTTGAGCAATGGTGTTTTCATCACGATTTATATTGAAATCCTCATTGCCTAGAATTTGCATGGTTCCGAGTGGGTTTTCAAAGATTGGTTGTTGATTCCCATGGTCTTCGATAACGATGTGGTTTTCTTCTAGGAATTCTACATATTCTCCCGCTGCAATTGCAGGCTCTATGACCTGGCGGAGCAAGGACTGCATGTACCAAGACTTCCCTGAGCCTGATGAACCGACGAGTCCGATATTCATTTGTATTACCTCCATGTTCAGTTACGGTTTTCAATATCTATAAGCTTCTGATTTATAATGCGCGTACAGGACTTTTTTCTTGATGCTATGCGCTGTAACTCTTCCTTTGCTCCAGTATCTGAAATATCTTTAGCATACCTCTTTAATTTAGGCCTTATCTCCCTGAAATATGTCCATGTCCAGAAACAACCCCTTTCGTGTCTAATCAAGACCGTTGCTGCCACTAATACGAGAATCAAAAATGCAGTAAGAGAATTATATGTGAAGGATGGTAATGACTCTGATACCGGTTCAGAATTTGTTTTAGCAGCATCGCTGACCTTAAAGACACCGTATGTCCCACTATCAGAATCTGTTTGAGCCGAAAGCCTATTAGACATTATATCCGAAGACTCATATGGGAGAGGAGTCCACAACCCATCTTTAAGTTCATATAAGTTGAGCAGACTCTCATCAACATCAGAAAGCTGAGAGTCATCGTATGAAATCACAATCGTAACATTATCGACCGAGCCATTGGTCTGAATCCTGAAGAATATGCCGACAGCGCTCATCTGCTCAGGACCCATTTCATTTGGGTCACCCACTTCAACAACAGACACGCTTCCATTTCCGTCGTAACCAACAAGCACGTTGCTGGTGTTAATGGTAAGATTCAGCCAATGCCTTTGATATTCACTTTCTGCCATAGAGGAAGAAGATAAATCTGCACTAACCTCGATTGAAAATGCTCCCTCGCCAATAGCATTCACTGCTCTTACCCTGTAGTAATAACTGAAACCAAGAGTTAGATTAGTATCCGTGTATGTCGAAAGATTGCCAATAGTTGCAATAGGACTTTCATCTTCACCCCCTGCTGATGTTCCGCGGTATATTTTGTAATGCTCAATGTATGAGCCTCCGTCAGAGGAGGGTGGTGACCACTTAAGGATTATATGACCGTCGGATACTGTAGCGGAGAGATTTACAGGTGCAGATGGGGTAGACACCTGAGTCGGCACTCCAGTCACCTCTGCTGACTTTGCCCCTTCACCCACAGTGTTTATTGCGCTTACGCGATAGTGGTACGCTTGCCCATTGTTTACACCTCGATCCGTATATGTGAGAACATTGCCGATAACATCTATTACCTCCTCGGAATCAGATGAAGTTCCCCGATATATTGCATAGTTAGTGATCGGAGCCCCCCCATCTGAAAGTGGGGGTGACCAATCCAGTGTAATCTGTCCATCAGAAGGAGATGCTTGTAGTCCCAAGGGGACGGAGGGCACATCTAGCGTTGTTGCACTCACCTCTGCTGACTTTAGCCCTTCGCCTATATTATTTACAGCGCTTACGCGGTAAAAACAACTTTCACCATTGGGGAGCCCCGTGTCTGTATAAGAGTTTTTCCCAGTAGTTGCATAGAATTCTTCGGTACCATCTGAGGTCCGTCGGTATATATTATATCCTGTGATTGGAGAACCACCATCATCTGTGGGCTTATCCCACATCAGGGAAATCTGGGTGTTCCCCGCAGTTGCCATAAGATTTAGAGGGGGTGTTGGAACGCCTAACGGTGTAGCACTAACGGATGCAGATTTTCCACCTTCCCCAGCGCTGTTAACCGCGCTAACACAATATGAATATGTCTTATTGTTTATAAGATTATTGTCCGTGTAGCTCGTGATACTCACACGATTGATGAAGGACTCGCTGTCACCGGTTCTTCTGTAAATCCTATACTCTGTAATGGATGCACCACCATTATCCGCAGGAGGATTCCATACCAGAGAGACCTGCTTATTTCCTGCAGTCGCCTGAAGGTCCAAGGGGGCAGATGGAACGGCTGGTTCAGTTGTAAAGTGCCATAAAGGACTAGATGCCGAAGCTCCTTTATCATCATTAACGACAATTCTCCAGTAATAGACAAGATTCTTCTCTAGAGGTCCCGGGGAATAGCTCGTAGAATAAGTGCTGCGTACAAGTGGCGGATCACTGCTCGTTCCGAAGTACACATTATAAACAAGATTGTCGCCATCAGGGTCGCTACACGACCACAGGAGTGTGACTGTCACAGATACATCTGAGGCACCATCAGGAGGAAATGGGTTAGAGAGAACAGGATTCTGAGTTGTTCTAAACTGCCATGTAGAGCTCTTTGATAAGCCCTGTTTCCCATCTGATGCAGAGATATACCAGAAATATGTAGTGCCTGGAGACAAGGAACCAGGATTATATGACGTTGAATAGGTGGTGTATACCTCTGGTGGTGGGTTCGTAGTTCCAAGATGGACAGAGTATAGGAGATTATCTCCATCTGGATCGCTGCATGACCAATAGAGGGTGGGAGATATTTTGATGTCTGAAGCTCCGTCGGAGGGAGTTGGCGCATATGCTGGAATTGGTGGTTTGTTTGTTGTAAAGCTCCAGATTGGTCCTTCCTTAATTCCGCCATCTGAATCTTTAGCCACCACTTTCCAGTAATATGTGGTAGACTGTGTCAAAGAGCCAAGAGAATAAGATGGAGAATTCAGGCCACTTGCTGCAAGGCCAGGGTTGCTATCTGTGCCAAAGTATATGTCGTAATTGAGGGAAGAACTATCTGGGTCAGTACCAGACCAACTTAATGTAGGAGAGAGAGTAATTCCCGTGGCGCCGTCAGATGGGGTCGGACTTGAAACCGTAGGATTGATGTTGTAGTTAACTCGGAAGTTATCCACAAAAAGCCATGTATTGTCGGCGTTACCGCTGTCTGTATATTGACAAAAAGCGACCTCTACTGTTTTTCCCGCCACATCAGATACAGAAGATGGATATAATGTTTTTGTAGTCCAACCTGATGAAGGGTATACTGTAAAAGTTTGAGATATATATCCCCCCTCCACCATATCAAATAAATCAACATGAAACTTCACGTAATCTCCAGATTCTTTGGATAAGTCAAATTGCAAATTAAAGGAACTTATGTCTAACGGGATGGAGATGTCACTAGAATGAAACGCTATGCTTGTTTGTGTACTTCCTAAATAAGGAGTATCTATCAAGAAGGCATAACCATGTGTTCCACCTACATATTCAACATTTGTCATTGGATAATAATCACTTCCCGAATATGCCCCACTATAAGAACCCCATGGCCAATCTGTAGGTATGTCATGTTTATCTGTAGGAGGATCACTGGTCCACTGTCCAGATACGCCTTCGCTAAAGCCTCCATTTGCAAGTAAAGTAGTCGTGCTCATTGGCTGGACTGGGGCGTTGGAATATTCTGCCTGAACAGGACCTGCTATGGACGCGGCTATCGAATTTTCAAATTGGAAGAGTTGTAGGCCACTGAAGAGGAGCATAGCAACTATGAGCATAATGGTTGCTTGAAGCCAACGCATCTTCATATCCTTCCCCCCATTTTCTTGAGAAAAGCAGTTCTACCTAGAACATCTCTTTCGCTTCGAAGAACGAAAATGATGGAATCCAAGGTAGAGATTAAGTTGTACACATTTAGTTTAACGGAAGAAGACCTATATAATGTTTTCGCTTGTTTTGCTCTGTTGCATAAATAGTTTTATAAAGCCATGGTGCATGTTCATGGGCGTTAGAAACCATGGAAGGGATGCACCAGGGCCACGATGAAGATACATAAGAAGTATATAAGAAATTGGTCTGAATACAACGAACGACTCGTCAGAAGAGGAGAGGTGTGTATAGAGCTCGATTTCATAGAAAACTGGGATGAAGAGCTTGAACAACAGAACAAGGGAAAAAAAGAGGGCCCTATATCTGCCCCGAAGCGTTCATCCGTTTTTCTGCGGTAGTACACGATGTTTTCCCGATTCCGCTCAGACAGATGGAAGGGTTTTACAGAAAACACGCCGTCGGCGAGAGCCTTCTCAATCTTTCCGATTTTTCGGCCTGAGATATGAGTTCACTAAATACTCTCGAATCAGCGACCTTTTCATCCGTGACCTTTATAGCAACGATCTTCTTAGCATTCACATCAACTGCGATATGGACCTTCCATTTCTCTCTGAGCCATTCTCCACGATTCGTAACCTTAATTCCACTGCTGTCGATGGCTATTACGAGATTCTCAATACGGTTTTCGGGAATCAGAATATTCAGCCTTCTTACCCTCCTGAATAATGTGGTATACTCGGCAGCTTTCAACCCATCTATGTATTTGCCGCGCAGAATCATTTACCTGCTTCTGGTCAAGAAGGTGGAGCCGTCTGCCAGTATGGCCTTCACCTTCACCGAAAAGGCCGCCCTCAGCATGAAGAACAGAATATATCAGCGTATTCAGGAGCACGGGTGTGAGGACATTGCCAAACGGCTGGGGGAGATGTATATAGGAACCATTCACGGCTTCTGCCTACGCGTTCTTCAGGAGAAATTCACAGAAGAGGGGTTTGGAAGTTACAAAGTGCTGGATGCCAATCAGGAGATGGCCTTCCTCATGACAATAAAACAGCAACATTGATATGGAACAGAGTCTGATAGCTTTGTTTCGATTTATCCATCGGCGACACAGGTTCTACCAAGACTCTTGAAAAGGATTTCGGTTTATAGATTGAACACCCAATTTCCGTTTATTATCTGCATACACACATTTGTCCAATCAGTGTTGGAATTTTTTGAAGGCGCAACATCCATCACCCGGCGAGCAAAAAAATAAAACCCATCTTTACCTCAAAAAAGTGCGCTCAAATGTCACATTAATGGGTGTGAATAATAATCGGATTCGAACACTGTTCTGGCCGCATATCTCTCTTGGAATCGCTCCCCCCGCACCAAGACACCTGCTCTCTTGACCTTTAGGTCAGTTTATCCGATTGAATAGTTGGGACTAAAGTTGAGGGTGTGGGTAATTTTCCTCGCTCGCTACTATGATATTTATCCAGCTCACTCGTGGGTCATTGCCCCTGCCCAGTTCGGGCAGGCAATTTCCCCTCACTCGCTACTATGATATTTATCCAGCTCGTTCGGGATTCGTGCATCTGTATAGTTTGCCCTGTTGGTTAGTTTATGTTGCACTTCTCAAACCCGTCAGCCCCTTTAATTTGTCCGGTTGGTTAGTTGGTGCGGCTGCCGGGATTTGAACCCGGGCAGGAAGCTTGGGAAGCTTCAATCATAACCCCTAGATCACAGCCGCTTGCATGGCCGA
>JALTEL010000426.1 GCA_027073945.1 Caldifarciminota bacterium
GAATTAACATGGTCAGAAATAATAGAGCTAGAGTTATTGAATCTAATAAAACCATGTCCTTTTTGCGGAATAAAGGATGATAATGAGCAAACGATAACACAAGAAAAGCTTATGTTTTCTACGCCATATCAAGTTGCTTGTTCCTGTGGAGCCAGAGGTCCACACGGTGATACCAGGGAACAAGCAATTCAGCAATGGAACGAGAGAAGAGGTGAATAATGGCAAGAATACCAGATAAATTATTGAAAGATGTTATTGATTTTCTTGATGAATGTTTATGTGATAATCCGGCTATTTTTGAACGAACTGAGGTGTTGTCGTACGCCTTAAAACTTACCGCTGAATATGAAGAAAAACACGAGGAAAAGAAATGAGCAGACCGCAAAAAGAAGGGTTGGAATACTTCCCTTTGGACGTAACAATGGACGATAATATCGACCTTTTGGAGTTCGATCACGGACTCGAAGGCTTCGCAATTTTGATCAAGTTGTACCAGAAAATCTATGACAACGGGTACTACTTGAAGGTGGATAAACGTATACTGAAACTCTTCTCGAAGCGGATTAATGTTGACATTAACCTCGTTGAGTCGGTCATTATGTCAGCAATAACCTATAAAATATTCTCAAAAACCCTCTTTGAACGGTACCAAGTGTTAACAAGTAAAGGCATTCAGAAGAGATATTTTAAGGCAACAGAGCGAAGATCTTCGGTAGAATATTTTAAGGAAATATTTCTGCTAAATCCTGAAAATTACAAAAATCTCGTTGAAAGGGAGTTTATGTATACAGAAACCCCCACTGAACGGGAATCATTGTATACAGAAACCCCCACTGAGCAAGAGTTTATGTATGCAGAAAGTACACAAAGTAAAGTAAAGAATAGTAAAGTAAAGGAAAGTAAAGAATATAAGATTAATAATAGGCCGAATCTGGAAAAAATCGGCAAAGAGTTCTTCCCGGACACAGAACCGGAAGAGACGCCTACGGCGGTGGCTTCGCCCCAATCCTCGGAAATTGTTCCACAGGTTAAAAAACTTTCACCCCTCAAGGATGACCTCGCTCAGTACTGGCAGGAACAGCTAACTCGGCTGCAACCTTCGGAAACATGGGGAGACTTCGGCAAAGAGCGGCAACAGCTCAACACTCTCGCCAGAAAGACCAAGAATCTTTTGAAAACGGTACCCTTCGAAAATGCGATTGAGCTTGTTGATGCCTTACTCATGGCCTTTACTGAACTCAAGAAGTCCGGGAAAGACAAACGCATACGATCCTCTCCGGTAATTCCTTCCAGGGTGTCCCAATTCTGGCCGGAGGTAACAACATACCTCGCGGAAAAGTGGGAGAAAAAAAATAACAAGCATGAGTATCACGTTGTTAAGGGGGCAATATTTTGACTGCAGAAAAGTTCATGGATGATATTCAAGAATATTACGGCGTTGATTACAGGCCTGGGCTGCATAGAGACAAAATATTTACATACTTGGAGGGTAAATCCGAAAGGTATTTAGATTTCTTGTTTGATATTGTGATTTTGAATTTCTCCGGTCAGTACAGAACTCTACCGGATGTTGCTATTTACGAAAAGCTTTCCCGGGACGTCTACGACGAAATCGATAAGTACAACCTGAAACTTAAGCAGGATTTATCCAGGAAGGCTTTGCCTGAAGAAACGGGTGAAATAATTCCTCCGGAAGAAGCAAGAAAAAAACTTGCAGCTATTACCAAAATGCTTCGCAAGCCGGGTTTTATTAAAAATATACGCGTGAATGTTGAAAAGCGGGAGGTTACGACTTACATGTAATATTGTGGTATATACCACATGTGGTACATAAAAAAGCCGTATATGGTGATAAATATTAGATTAAACTTGACAATTTGACGTTTAGGGGTTATGAGTTAAATATCTGGGAGGAAAAGTAAATTTTGTCAAAAAGGCCAAAGCAAGACAAACTAACGCCTGTAGAGCGTAGAATGTGGCTTCATTACGT
>JALTEL010000427.1 GCA_027073945.1 Caldifarciminota bacterium
TACTACGCCTGTTGTCATTGTATCAGCGCCGACATTACCACCATTAACATCGGTTGCAGACACATCGAAGGTATAATTACCTTTTGAAACACCACTGCAATCCCACTTAACTGAATTCTTACCTTTTCTTTGATTTCCAAATTCAAGGGTATCTACCAGATCTCCATTCTTATTATAGATCTTGACACTGACTTTCTTGGCATCCTCCGATAAATTGTAGACCAGATCAGTAGATGCACCTTCTGCTTTGATGACATTACCTTTTGCGCTAACCTGCTTGCCTATGAGATTTACTGACTGGGCACTGTTTACCGAGGCCTGATAAAGATTCATGGTTTTTAGTTGATCATTTATATTATCTAGCCGTTCAAGACTGGAGAATTGAGCAAGCTGGGCCGCAAAATCTTTCCCGTCTATAGGATTAAGAGGATCCTGGTTCTGCATTTGGGCCACCAGCATCTTAAAGAAGGCATCTTTGCCTATCTTATTTCCTTGCATAAGATTCTGGGAATTATTATTTGTAATAGCTTCTATGCCAGTCATTTTATACGCCCCCCTTATATAATTTTATCCAAAAATCCATTTTTTGATTAGCCATGGACACACAAGGACATACATGGACAAAAAGCAAAATGTTCCCAGAGGTAAATTTTCATACTTCGTTGTGCCTGCCCCGGGGTAATGTTCACACCCCCTCCTGTTGCAACCGTTCATGTCCCCGGCCAGCGGTAGCATTTTGAAGGGTTTCAGTGCGGATTAATAGGCAGAGTGCCCTGATCTTGTGCATCAAGCGATGTTCCTGAAACCCTTCAAAATACTACCGCTGGCCGGGGGAAATGTGAACAGTTACGCCCCGGGAATGATGGTTACCATGGAGATAAAATTCACCACCCGTTGCAAAGGCAAACACATAGGTTCGCCCTTACTTGAGGCACAGAGGACACAGAGAAAAACTGTACGATGCTTGCCATGCCGTAGGTAACGAATATCCAGTCATGAATATTTGGGATAAATCAAGCAAACAGACTAATACCTCCGTCTTTTTGTAAACCTAATCCCTTTCTCTCTAATACTGATGAATCATGGCTCAAAAATCTTTGTCCTTTTCTCTGGTCTTCTCTATTCTCTCCAGGGTTTCTATCCTCTCTAAACAATCCTCCATTCTGTCCAAATCCGTAACCAGTGTTACCTAACTTTTCCTGAACAGATACATTAACATTATTTACAATAAGTCCTTGGCTGTGAAGTGAATCCTTTAGTTGTTCCACATTTGATTGTAAAATATGTCTGACATTGTTATTTTGCGTCTGCAAGATAACATGGACTTTATTATCCTTAACGAGTACATCCATATACAATGTACCCAAATGAGGTGGATGCAACTTAATCTTCACCCTTCCCAGCCCATTAGACAGCTTTTCCCCTGCAGCCTCTACGATCTGTTTGATCAAAATCTGGGGATTAATATCACCTCCATTAAGGGTTGCAGAGACATTACTTACAGAAATATTAGGTCTATGTTCCCCACCAGAAAAACTTTCATTAATTAATTTATCTAATGCTCTAATTTCCTTATGAAAAATCTCTGTTCTGGGATTACTCAATTCTTTCGTTTCAGCATCACTTAAACTTTTCTCTATCTCTGCTCCATTCTCCTTATGCACAACAGCTCCCGGGATGCATTTGAAATTCTTCTTCTCACTGCGACTCTTTGCAGAAATAGAATGAGTGGCACTATCCCCTATATCAGATAATCCCTTGATGATCCCCCTTCCCTTACTCCTCTTGACCTTCATATCTGACGGTCCGGAATCCTTTCTGAACTTATGTATGATTTTTTCAATCTCTTTCTCATTAAAACCACAGCTCTTCAAAAAATGCGCAAAGGCCTCCTTATTCTTATTGGAGCCATGAATACCCGCTGGGAAAAACTCCCCCTTTTTACATCCTTCCTTGCCAGATAAATCCTTCTGTAAAGATAAAATACCT
>JALTEL010000428.1 GCA_027073945.1 Caldifarciminota bacterium
ACAAACTACTCACAAAGAAAGCCCTCCGCGATATTATCAGCGATGTTCTGAATGCAACAGGAAATGCCGTTACGGCCCAATTCCTTGATGATATCAAAAATCTGGGTTATTACATGGCATTTGTCGGCGGACTCTCCTTTAATCTGGGAAATGTGCGTGTTCCAACTGCTAAAGAAGGGCTTATCAAAAAAGCCGAAAAGGAAGTTGATGAGGTGATGAACAACTATAACATGGGTTTCATTACCAACAACGAGCGGTATAACCAGATTATTGATATTTGGACACATACCAACTCAAGGTTGACAAACGTTGTTATGAAAGAGCTGGCGGCAGACAATGATGGGTTCAATCCTGTTTATATGATGCTTGATTCAGGTGCACGTGGTTCCAAAGAACAGATTCGTCAGCTCTCAGGGATGCGTGGTCTTATGGCTAAACCGCAAAAAGCCGGTGCCGCCGGAAATGAAATTATTGAAAATCCTATTCTTTCCAATTTTAAGGAGGGATTGTCGGTTCTTGAGTATTTTATCTCCACCCACGGTGCCCGTAAAGGACTTGCCGATACTGCCCTGAAAACAGCTGATGCTGGTTACCTTACACGTAGGCTTGTGGATGTGGCACAGGATGTAATTATCTCTGAAAAAGACTGTGGAACATTGCGCGGGCTTACCGTAACTGCCCTCAAGAAGAATGAAGAGGTTGTCGAATCGCTTTTCGACAGAATTCTCGGACGTGTGGCAGTTCATGATATCTACCATCCGGTTACGGGTAAAATTATTGTCAAAGGCGGTGAAGAAATTACCGAAGTGATTGGCAATCAGATAGAAAAGTCCGGAATTGAACAGGTTGAGATAAGATCGGTACTTACCTGCGAATCAAAACATGGTGTTTGTGCTAACTGCTACGGTCGTAACTTGGCATCCGGTTATTTGGTGCAAAGGGGAGAGGCAGTTGGTGTTATCGCTGCCCAGTCTATTGGTGAGCCGGGTACACAGCTTACTTTGCGTACGTTCCACCAGGGAGGTACGGCATCAAACGTGGCTGCCAGCTCAAAAATTGAAGCAAACCATGATGGTGTTCTTGAGTTTGAAGAGTTGAGGAGTGTTGCTTATAGCGATGAAAATGGTAACAAATATGATATTGTTACAGGTCGTTCGGCAGAAATGAAGCTCATTGATCCTGAAACGGGCGTTATCTTTTCCTCTTCAAACATTGCTTATGGCTCCAAACTTTATTTTAAGAATGGCGATAAAGTGAAAAAAGGTGACCTGATTAACGACTGGGATCCTTTTAATGCTGTCATTCTTTCTGAGGTTGCCGGTAGTATTATTTTTGAGAATGTTATAGAAGGCCAGACTTACCGCGTTGAATCAGATGAGCAGACAGGTTATTTCGAGAAAGTTATTATAGAGACCAAACAAAAAGCCAAGAACCCGAATGCGAAAATTTCGGGTAAGGATGGCGTTATCCTGAAAAGTTATGACCTTCCTGTAGGTGCCCATATTGTGGTTGAAGAAGGAGCTAAGATTAAAGCCGGGGACTTGTTGGTGAAAATTCCGCGAGCCTTTGGTAAAGCGGGTGACATTACCGGTGGTTTACCACGGGTTACCGAACTTTTTGAAGCACGTAACCCTTCCGAACAGGCTGTTGTCTCTGAAATTGATGGCGTTGCCTCTTTTGGTAAAAAACTGAAACGCGGTAACCGTGAAATCATTATCACTGCCAAAACAGGGGCTGAAAAACGGTATTTGGTTTCAACGACCAAACAGATTCTGGCTCAGGAAAATGACTTTGTAAAGGCCGGTACCAAACTTTCGGATGGTGTGATTACCCCTGCCGATATTCTGGCCATCAAAGGCCCCATGAAAGTGCAGGAATACATTGTCAACGAAATTCAGGAAGTTTACCGTTTGCAGGGTGTGAAAATCAATGACAAACACTTTGAGGTAATTGTCCGCCAAATGATGCGTAAAGTCCAGGTTGAAGA
>JALTEL010000429.1 GCA_027073945.1 Caldifarciminota bacterium
ATATTAATCATAACTAAAAACTGCCAAGTGGTTGGAGTGTACGTGAAAAACGCACCGAGATTTTTAACGTCAATCGCTCGCATCAAATTTATGTGAGATGTCGTTTTCACGCCACTCACCCATAACGTTGGAAAGGAAAATATGAAAAAACTACTACTTGCTATTTCAATCATCACCCTGAGCATCCAAGCGTTTTCTGAAAGCTATCAGATTCAAATCTCATCCAAGGATAAATTCAAAGTTTCGACTCCATCCCAGTGGACGCTGAAACAAATAAAATACAACAAGAATCAGGATGCTGAATTTACGGTTCGCCCCAAGGACAAAAGCTTTGTTTTGAAAATGTTCTTCCTGAAGGTGAATGAAAAACTCGATTCAAAGGAAAAGGTAAAGGATCAATTGGTTTATGATGGAAAGGAGTTCCTATCTGGATCTGTACAAACCAAAGTTGAGGTAAAAGAAATGAACCTCAAAAAAGGATTTGGTTTCTACGCAACCTTCACTGACAAAGAAACAATCAAGAAAACCAATCCCAAGCCTACTGATTATCCACAAATGACCCGTGGATACATAAAGTTGTCTGACGACACTGTACTTGGATTCTGGATGCTCACCCACAAAACAGACGACAAGGTATTCAAGGGTTTGGCAAAATATCTAACAGGATACATAAAATAATTTCCAACCAATAGCTCCACTTTACGGTGAGCAACGCCCGATTTTGAAGGCAATGTTTGTGTGCACCGAAAGTGAGCTAAATCGTTGGAACGATAAAGAAAAATTTCATGGCACAAAAATGGTATCAAAAAGCTAGTGTACAAGTTGCTGTTGTGACCATTCTCGGTGGAATTATCATTGCGCTAATAACTGAATTAAGTAAGCAGTCCAGTGTTAATCAGGACAACACGCAACTTCGGCGAGATATTGAAGCTCAAAAAGAAGCAATTCGTGACTTAAAACGAGAACGAGATAAGTTTGAACTTCAATTGACAGCAGTTCAGGCCGCAGCTGATATAGCCTTTCCAGACAAAGAAAAAGAAGAAAGAGTTCAGCTACTTATAACTCTGTTACAAAAAATTGGTGATGATCTCGAGAAAGTTTTGCCCTACAACCTTCCTGATGCTCATCGAGCATCCATTCGATCTGAAATCAACATCGCTACTCAACAAGAAAAGAAGATTACCAGTACACCTCCGAAGCTTCAGTTTTTGAAGTTTACAGGACAGAGCGAAGATGCCGCCGAATTAACGGGACTTCTTCACAGTGCATTTGTTCAGGCAGGAAGAGAATCAGATTGCGGATTGAATATGGGCATATTTGGATTAACTGAGGATCTAAAGCCATGGAGTGGAGTTATCGTAAGTGTTAATGATCGCCAAAATCCTCCGTATATTGCGAAAGCCATTTTTAAAATCCTCTCAAGCAAAGGCATTAAGGTTTATTTGAATCAGGGACAGGGGTATGGAGATAATGCAGTTGTGATTTGGGCGAACCGCATAGCGTATAGCATAGAAAATGAGGAAAAATTCCAACCAGCTCATTGACCCTACTTGGACAACGCCCGTTTTAAAGATAGAGTCTGATTCCCAAGCGGGTCATGAGTAACGTTCGCATTGGGATAGAGAGGAGACAACGTGGCCGAGGACACTACAACGCAAGCATGGCTTGACGCCGTTCTGCACGAGTACGATGGGTTGCGCGGCGAGATGAAGTACTTCGTCGACAACCATCGACGGGACACGAAGCTCCTCGGTGGTTTACTGACCGCCCTCATCGGACTGTACATCTCGAAACCAACGAAAAAGGGGTCAGTCCGATATTTTAATATTTTTCCTTGATCCCTTCCTCCCCCTCTGTTAGGAATCGTGCCAAGGAAACCGAGAATTGAATTTGCAGGGGCGATCTACCACGTCATGAGCCGGGGGAACAGGCAGGATGCGATTTTCCTCGATGACCAAGATTGCGAGGTTTTTGGGGATAGG